>NZ_JBOGDD010000079.1:0-4193 GCF_050701675.1 Mycobacterium sp.
ACCCTGGCGCGGTCCAGGCCCCGCCGTCGACATTGACGAAGACGGGGTTGGTGAAGGCGAGGGCGGTGATGCCCTGTTCGCCGAGGTTGCCGTCGGTCACTTCGGCCAACGTATCGTTGATGCCGCCGGCGTTGCTCAGGCTGGTCGGCAGCACCGGGAAGAGCGGCCGCGAGACGCCGTCGTTGCCCTTCACCATGGCGACGACCCAGACGTCCTCGAGGAGGCCGGTGAGCGACAGGGTCGCGCGGCCTTCGCGGCGGTTCGAGCTGGTACCCGGCGCCATAACCACCGACTGCGTCGGGGCGATCGAGTAGTCCGGCGTGATCGAGTAGCGCTTGATGCTGACGACGCCCGCGCCGGTCTGCTTGTTCGACATCGTGCGGGTGGTCGTCGTGTTGACGTAGAACTCCACCTCGTCGAACTCGACCCACTCGGCCGACTGGATGTCGACGGTGATGTCGACCGCGCCGTCGTTGGTCGCGATCGTCAGCGGCAGCTCTTCGCAGGTGAAGCCCCCGCTGCACTGGGCATCGTCGGTGCAGGGCGGGCAGTCGGTGACGTTGGTGCAGGGCGTCACGCCGTCGGTGCAGCGGCCGAAATCGATGCTGCCGCTCTCGTTGGTCGAGCTGGCGTGCGCCGTGACGCGCACCATCGGCCCGTTGGTGGCGAAGGTGCGGCCGGCATTCACGTTGTCCGAAATGGTGTTCGCCAGCCCGCTCAGATCGCCGCCGTCGTCGCTCGGCGACGCGATCATGTTGCGCGGGAAGCCGGCGACGCCGGTGACCGTGCTGTGCGTGTCGGAGTTGCCGATGCCGGTGCGCACGATGCCCTGGTTCATGAGGTTGAACCAGTCGCCGGCGTTCTGGCCGAAGAAGTTGGTGAGCACCTGGGCGCGGTCGTCGCCGATCCAGACCTCGAGGCCGTCGAACGTATCGGTGAAGTAGTTGGTCACGGCCGGATCGAGCCGCCGTGCCGCGGCCGGCACGACCGAGGTGGGCGGCACGACGCCGGTATCGATGCCCAAACCGGAACCGCCGTCGAGGCCGAAGTGGCTGTGGACGTGGTTGATCTGCACCGTGTTGCTGGCGCCGACCGCGTCCGCATGCGCCAGGGCGATGATCGACGCCGGGGTTTCGTTGTAGTTGTTGGAGGACGGGAAGTCCTGCCCGGCGGGCGCGGCGCCGCCGAAATCGACGCCGCCGTTGTTGACCTGGCCGGGGGTGGTGATCAGCGGCCAGGCGTTGAAGTGGCCGTAGTCGAAGCTGGTGATCTCTTCGCCGACCGCGGTGCCGAGCAGGTTGGTGGCGCCGAGCGCGTCGATGACCGGCTGGTAGTCGAAGCGGTAGTCGTGGTCGGTCGGAGTGAAGAAGTCCATGCCCTCGTCGAGCATGGTGAGGACGCGGGTCGGATTCGCGATCTGCGAATCGGGGCTGTCGATCGAGTGGACGTGAAAGTCGGCCGCGATCAGGCCTGTGGTGTCGACGACGCGCTCGACCTGCGCGTTGACCGTCTGGGTCGAGCCGGCGGTGACGGTGACGTTCTGGGTGAAGAGCGAGTATTCAGGCCCGCGTGACACGGCGATCTGGTAGCTGCCGGGCTCGAGCTCGACGACACCCGAGTCGCCGGTCGTGTCGAGGTAGATGGTGCGCGACAGGCCCTGCGGCACGCCGTCCTTGGTGCGATCGCCGAACACCCCGGTGCGATTGTTGACCAACCCGAAGATGCTCTGCGTATTCAGCGGATCGGGGCTGGGGTCGAAGCCGACCACCGAGACCTTGGCCGGAATCGCGGCGTTGTTCTCGTCGACCGCCGTGACCTCCACCGCGCCGGTGGCAGGCAACGCAATGTTCTGCGTCAGGGTGCCGAAGGCGGCGACGTTGATCGGGTGCTGCGTCGGGGCCAGCAGGCTCGCCTCGTACGGCGCGCCGTCGAGGTTGGCGACGACGTTGTAGGCGCCGCGCGGCAGGGTGAACGAGTAGTTGCCGAGATCGTCGGTGCGCGTGTGGGTGATCACGTTGCGCGTCATCGCCGCCAGGCCGGGACCGTCGGCGAGCTGGCCGAGGACCGAGATGTCGGCGCGCACGGCCGGGTTGCCGCCGGCCGTCACGTTGCCCTGCACCGTGCCGCTGGGCACGCACTGGATCTCGTTGCGGGCGTCGGAGATGTCCGAGACGCTGCCGTCGCCGACGACGAAGTAGCGGGTGACGGTGAGGATATCGCCCGGGTTGGCGGCGGGCTGGATGTGGAACGGCGGCGGAGCGGCGCCGATCAAGGCCAGCAGGACCTCGACGTTGAGCTGCGGCACGTGCACGCCCGAGGTGGTGAAGGCACTCGTCGATCCGGGGGTCTGCTGGACGTAGCCGTAGGAGACGCCGTCGCCCTCGCCATAGCCGCTGTAGGCGGTGAAATTGCAGAGGTTGGGCTTGCTGAGCGGGCAGCGGGCGCTGACCAGCGGCTCGCCGAAGCCGTAGCCGGACTGGAACATCTCGAGGGTGCCCGAGCCGTTGATGTACTCGCCGAAATAGATATCGAGCTGGGTGCCGCCGAGGTTCTGCACATTGGTCTCGACGCGCACGTAGTTGGTGCCCGGCTCGAGGATGTAGTCGGTGGTGATGGTGACCGGCAGATCGATGTCGTCGGCGGTCGGCGCCAGCAGGAAGTTGAAGCTGGCAATGGTCGAGCTCGGATTGATGAAGTCGAGCAGATCATCGACGCCGGTGGCGCGCAGGATGGCCGGACCGCCGTTGCTGCCGTCGTTGAGGATGGTCAGCGCGGTGTAGTGGGCGGTGCCTTCGATGTTGAGCGAGAGGGCCCACTCTTCGAAGCTGTCGCGGTCCGGGTCGGGGAACGTGCGGATGATGTCGCCGTCGATGATCTGGCCGCCGAACTGGCCGATGCTGAACAGGTTGCGCTGCGGGGCCTGCACGATGACGCGGATGCGGTCGTTGGCCAGCTTGTAGTCGCCGACGGCGCAACGGCTCTGGCGGCCGCCGACGCATTCCGAGAGGTTGGCCACCTGGGTCAACGTCGCGCTGCCGCCGCGCGCGCTGCTGCCGTGCTGCGCCAGCACCAGCTGGTCGGCGGCGCGGGTGACGCTGCATGTGGTGCAGGCGGTGGCGCCGACGGTATCGAGGGTCTGCCGTTCGCAGGCGCCGGCGAGCTGGAGCGTGTTGGTGATCACGTCGGTGCAGGCACCGCTGATCGAGTCGAGCGCCTTGGTGAACTCGGCGTCGAGCTTGGCCTGCGACGCGGCGACGCAGTCGGTGCTGAGCGGCAGCTTGTCCTTGGCGACGTCCTTCTTGCACTTCTGCAGGATGCTCTGCCGCTTGCTCCCCAGCTTGCCGATCGCCTTGCCGAGGGTCTTGAGGCAGAAGTTCTGCTCGCCGCTCAACTCGCAGGCGCCCGTCGGGCAGTCGGCGGCCTCGCGGCAGCTCAAGGTATCGTTCGGGCCGCCGTCGCAGGTGCCGACGGTGCGCCCGAGCACGCACTTGGGGGCGGGGCAGGGGGCCATCACCGGACAGGCGGGGCAATCGGCGTTCACGCTACACGTGATGCCGACGCTGGGCCCGCTGTCACAGACGCGCGTGTCATCGTCGTAGACGGTGGCGATCAGCGCGTCGGTCGCGGTCTCATGCTCCTCGACCGAACAATCCGCCAGGTCGGTGGACGTCGTGACGCCGAAGCACTGGCCGCCGAAATCGAGCGTCGCCACGATCGCGCTCGGGCAGAGGTCGGCGATCTTGTCGCGATACTTCTGCTCGGCCTTGTCGAGCTTGGCCTGCGTCTTCGTCTCGAGCGCGCAGTCGGTGCCGACGGCGAACTTGCCCGCGTTGATCGCGTCCTGGCACTTGGCCAGCGCGCCGAAGCGCTTCTTGAAAAAGACGCGGCCCTTCTTGGCGACCGTCCCCTGGCACTTCTGCTGATCCTTAGTGAGTGCCGCGTCGGCCACGCCGACGTAGAGCACCAGGACGCTCAAACAGAGCGCCAGCTTACCATGTCGCATGAAAACCCCCCTTAATAGATGCGCAAAGATGACACGTGTGCGTTGAGGAGCCATCCTTTCAGAGGACTGAACCTCATTTCAAGTACCGAATGCTGGTCGGGGCGCTGAAGCCTGCAGTCGCCCGGGAGGGCTCCCGCCGAGCCGTGCCGTAATCGGCCGCAGACGGCTCGGCGGGAGCCTCGCCCTCCCG
>NZ_JBOGDD010000080.1:0-12262 GCF_050701675.1 Mycobacterium sp.
ATCAACACCCGGTCGGGCTTAAGCCGGTCCAGCCATTTCGCGAGTGCAGAGAAGGTCAACGCCGATGCGCTACCGCCATCACGTGCGCGCCGACGACGGACCAGAGCCGAAATCGTGACTGCACCAATGAGAGTCATCGCCAAAGGACCGGGGAACCAGACTTTGGCCCAGGCCATCGCGGCGGTCGACCCGGCCATGACGGACAGTCCCGTCACCGGAACCGCGGCCACGGACGCCGGCAGCGGCAATCGAACCCAGGAGACCAGCGCCAACCCTGGTCCGGTGAGGATGAAGACTGCGAGCAGGATCGCCCGCACGCCGGCAGGCAGCGGAGCGAACGACAACAGACCGAGCACGGCCGAGACAAGCGCCGAGTTCTCCAGATCGTGTGACGGGACCATCCGCTGCCTCCGCGCGTCCGCGACACGCGCGGCGTCGACCGGGAGTTCGCCGACGCGAACCGCCAACTCAGTCACGGGTCACCCGCACCCAGTCGACCAACATGTCAGCGGGAAATGGGGTGGTCTGATCCGCGGGCCCAGGCCAGTCCCCGCCGACGGCGACGTTGAGCAGAAGGAAGAACGGTTTGTCGAAGACCCATTGCTGATCGGGAGCCAGGTCGGCGGCCCGGAAGACCGAGGTGGTCTGACCGTCCACTCCGATCGAGATCACGCCGGGATCCCGCTGCACCCAATAGGTGTGGAAGTCGTCGACGAACGATGGCGAGATGGTGCGGGAGCCAGCGAGTTTGTACGCCTGACCACCCGTATCCGGCCCGATCGCGCCGGCGTAGAGGAATTCGGCACCGCCGATGGACTCCACGACGTCGATCTCGCCGCTTTGCGGCCAGCCGACCTGATCGAGGTCGGTGCCGACGAGCCAGAACGCCGGATGCAATCCGGTACCGCGCGGCAGTCGGATGCGTGCCTCGGCACGGCCATGGACGAACGAGAACCGATCCTTGGTCGTCAGCCGGGCCGACGTGATCCCGTCACCGTCGCGGCGAGCCTCCACGACCAGATGCCCGTTGCCGTCGAGCCGGGCGTTGTCGGTGGAGCGGGTGTACGACTGCGCCTCGCCGTTGCCCCAACCGCCCCCACCGACGTCGAAGTTCCAATTCGCGGGGTCGGGCGACGCCCCTGCGGCGCCATCGAAGTCGTCGGAGAATCCCGACGCCGTCTCGCCCCTGGCGTTCACCACCTGGAGCGCGATCAACGGCAATAACGCGACCGCGAGTACGATCGCCGCGATTCGGATCAACGTTCCCCTAGACAACCCGCTCCTCCATTACTCCTTCGTCGCAAGACATTTGGACGGCCTCGGCCCTGGCGACCCGTCGCAACCAGACGATGACGGGACCAATGAGAATCGCGGCCGACAGTGATTCGGCGATCAGATAGGACCAACCGACGCCCTGGACGCCCAGGGTGGGCGCGAACAGCAACGAACCGACGACGATCACCGTCGTCGACAGTGCTTGCACCGCCAGCACCAGTCGCATCTTGCGTGTTGTGCGCGCAAAACCCTCGTAGATCGAAACCACCGCCGCCAACGGCAGGAAGGCCGCCGCGAGGTGCAGCAGGCTCTGGCCGTGTGTGCGGTACTGCTCACCCGCGAGACCAAGCATCAGAGGGCCGAACACCAGCAGCCCGGAGCTGGCGAGCACCGCGACCAGGCACTGGGTGCCAACCATGCGATAGGACAGCGCGAGGACGTGGTCGGGGTGGGCCGCAGTCTCTGCGACGTACGGACTCATGACCAGGTGCATCATGAGGTACAGCGCACTGATCATCGCCCACGCCACGGCGAAGTACGCATTGGCCTCGGGGCCGACCTTGGCGATCAGGATGAAGGGAACCACCAGCGGGCCGATCGTCCACAACGCCGCGATGCCCGAGGACGAGCCGAAGTAGGACCACACCTGGCGCGGCGGCGGCAGCCGTGGGGTCAGGCGGAAGCGAGAGTGTGACCCTGCCCGGCGATGCAGGCCGATGAGCGTGCCCGACGCCAGAACCGCGGCCGTCACGGTCCAGGCCAAGACGATCGAGCCGGCCAGATGCGCCAACCCGAGCAGGAACAGGGCGACCAGCTTGACCGCGGCATGCCCCAGGTTCTTGACTGCCGCCCATCGAGCAACGCCGAGCCCCGCACACGCCTTGTCCTGCAACGTGAATACGGCAAGCACCATCACCACTAGCGGATAGCCGGCCATCGCCCAACCGGACTGGAACAGGTGCTCCCCGGGCGCGAAGACGACCACGGCCACCCCAGCCAGACCCGCGAGCACCGCGACCAGGAAGAAGCCCTGGTTGAGCAGGGACTTGGCGCGATTGCCCGACACCGGCAGGAAACGCTCGTACAGGGTGTCGATGCCGACGATGGACAGCGTCGACACCATCACTGCCGATGTGATCACCGCGGCGGCGATGCCGACCTCCCGTGGGGGCACCAGTCGGGCCGCCAAGGCCCAGAACGCCAGTCCCAGAACGCCAGTGGCAAGATTCGACGCGACGAGGGCGACCGTGTTGATGCGGAGATTGCGCCGCGAGGACACGCCGTCCTCGCCGACGCCTCTCGACACACCTTCCGTGCTGGCGGTCGACGATTCGGTGATGGGCTGACTGGTCACGGCTGCCCGGCCCCGGTCAGGATCGGTCCATCGGCACCGCGTCGGTCGATCCCGAGCAGTGGCGCCGGGGACAGTCCTCGTCGTCTCGCCTTGCGGTAGGCCAACGCACCGGACAGGACTGCGCGCCATGTCCCCGAGCCGATTCCGGCCGGGAGTTGCGCTGCGTCAGCCGAAACGGGACGGGCCGTCGCAGATCGCGCCGCCAGATGGCGCAGTAGCGCCGGGGCATGTCGGACGCTGGCGGTCACGGCGAGCCGGGCTGTCGTGCGATCGCCTGCGACCTTGCCCAGCCAGGCCCCGAGACCTGTTCCGTAGCTCCGGATTTGAGACAGTAGACCGTCGTTGTCGACTCGGTGGCGGTGCCAGACGATGGCGGCCGGGTCGTGGACCAGTTGGCCGCCCGCACACAGAATGCGGACGAACATGTCGATGTCCTCTCCGCCCCCGGTCGACGAGCCTGCGCCGAGCGCCTCGTCGAAGCCACCCAGCCCGATGACCACGTCGCGGTCGACGGCGAAGTTCGCACCGGTGCCGTAGTTGCGAACCGCGAAGGGAAAGAGCGGGATGTCAGACGGTGGATCGCTGGAATCGAACACGCGCGCTCGGGTGATCTCCGACCAACCGACCAGGCGATCGAAGTAGACCTGGGACGGAGTCCGTAGCTCGGCGGCCAGCACCACACCGGTGACACAGGCCACGGCTCGCCCGCGAGAGAATCCGTCGAGGATCTTGCTCAGCCAGCTCTGATCGACCAGGACGTCGTCGTCGGTGAACGCGACCAACTCCCCCGTCGCGTTCAGTAGGCCGGCGTTTCTCGCCTTGGACAGCCCTGGACGGGGCTCTGCTATCAGCCGGATCCGCCGATCGGAGAGGCCGACGACGTAGTCTCGAGTGGCGTCGGTCTCGGCTGCGTTGTCGACGACGATGATGTCGAGATCCGGGTAGTCAAGGGCCTGAACGGATTCCAGGGCTCCGCGGAGCATCTCCTGGCGGTCGCGGGTACAGATGACCACGCTGAGCGACTTCGACCGCGCGCAGTCGGCCGCGCCAGATGCGGCAGGCGCAGACGCAGCACTGCGGCGAAGATCCTCGACCCGGCACCACAGCTCGTCCAAGCTGACCGACCCATCGGCGATGCCGAGCTCCGCGTACCCCAGCGGCGCGTCGGCCGCCCGAATCAGAACGCGGGCACGGCCGAATCCAGCGGAGCCCTCCAGCCGGCAACGAGCCGGGGTGGGTTGCCGTGCGGCGTGCTCGATCGCGATGTCGACGACGTCGGCCCAGATTTCGCCAATCCAGACGGCACCACCCCACACCGGCGGCTCCGACGCGGGCAATATCGGGCTTATCGTCAACTCCGCGGGAGCGGCATGCGTCATGTCCGACCGCTCCGGAACCGTCGAACGAGCTTGCCACGGACATAGCCCGCCGTCGTGACGATCAGCCCGGTGACGATCATCGCGGCGCGAGCCAGGCCGGGCCCGGTCGCGGACAGCGTTTCTCGGAGTAGGGCTCGCGGCAGAATGCGCAGGCTGTAATCCCGCTCGCTGCTGAGGGAGCCCCTGGCGGGCGCGAGTTCGGTCACGACGGCCTTCGACAGTCCCTCGTGGTAGCAACGACGGACGAAGTACCGCACGGTGGTGCGGTCGTCTGAGACGTAGTGCCGCACTGACGCACCCGGGTCGAACAGGACGCGGCTGGAAGGCAGGCGCGTCCGTAGCCGCAGAAAGAGTTCGGTCTCCTCGCAGCCGACGGGTAGGGAACCGACCCTGCCGACCTCTGGACTGAAGGCCCCCAGTCTGGTGAGAACGTCGCTCCGCACGGACATGTTGCACCCGAGTGGATTTCGCACCGGGGCGACGGTGCTTGGCTGACCGACGTAGCTGCAGCCCACCACCCAGTCGAACTCGCGCGGAAACCACTTCGGCCGCTCATCGGGCCATACCGGCGTCGCGTATCCACCCACCGCCGCGACCCGCGGGTCGCCGTAATGACTCATCAACGTCTCGGCCCAACCCGATTGCACCTCGGCGTCGTCATCGACGAAGGCCACCACGTCACCGGAGACATGGGCGACACCGGTATTGCGTGCACCGGACAAACCCGGCAGTTCGTGGTTGCGGCACAGGGTGACTCGCGCGTCGTCGCGGAAGCGGTCCTCTGCTAGACGATGGAGCTCGTCGCAGTGGTCGATCACGATGACGACGTCGATTCGATCCGCCGGCTCCGACAGAACGGATTCCACTGCGCGGCAAAGGCCTTCCCAGCGGCGGGTGGTGTAGGAGCAGATGACGACGGACATCCGGACGACGTCGGCAGGAGCTGGTTCGTCCGAGAGGGAGAGCGTTCGACACTCCATGACTCGGTATTCAGCTTCCACCATCGTCACCCGCCGACGTCATCGCCAACTGCGAGCGCGACCTGCGTCGACGCACGCTGCGGTAGCGCGCATCGCGCAGGGCGCTCACGCCGTAGAGTCCCGTCCGCCGCACCTGCATGTCGATCGACTTGAGTCGTCCGCACAGGGTGTCGGCGGTCGTGATCCGCCATCGGGGATCCGCCGCGAGGCGGTGCGCGAACCGGTTCTGCTCCGACAGTTGCGAACTCGATGACGTCAATGCCGTGATGGACCCGGTTCCGATGCGGAAGGCCGCCAGGGTATTCGGGGTGCCGAAGAAGTCACCGAGCGCCAGCAGACGAACCCACAGGTCGAGATCGGGAAGCCACGGCTCGTTGCGGAACCCGCCGCATCTGTCGAAGTCCCTTCGCCGGAACATGGTTGCGACGGGCGCCCCGACCGGGTTGGTTCCGCTGCGCACGATTCGCTTGATGACCTGGCCCGCCGCGTGGCGGCCCGTGATGCCCGCCAGGCCTCGGGCCGGTCGCAGCAGTCTGCCCTGTTCGTCGATGAAGTCCGTCCTGGTCGAAACCAGGGCGACGTCGTCGAGGTCGTCGAGAATCGCGGCCTGAGCTCCGATACATCCCGGCGCGAGAATGTCGTCGGCGCAGACGAGTTTGACGAACTCCCCACGACTGCGACGTACTGCGAGGTTGAAGTTGTCGACCACGGGCACCGTCGACGTGTTTCGGATGACCCGAACCCGCGGATCGTGCACCCGGTCGAGGATGCCCCTCGTCCCGTCGGAGCTGTTGTTGTCGATGACGACGATTTCGAGGCCGTCGACGTCCTGGGCCAGGATGCTCTCGAGCGTCGCCTGCAGGTGGCGTTCGGCTTGATAGGCCGGTATGCAGACCGAGACCCTGGGCGAGCCTGGGTGATTCGGCGTATTCACCCGGCCCGGCTGGGGTGCGCTGGTGATCGTCATGGCGGCGGTCAGCTGACCGTGGCCGGAGCTGGGCGCCTCGCGCTCGCCAACGCCTGGACGATCCGTCCCGATAGTCCCGACCGGTGGTCGCGAAGAAGCGTCCGCAGAACGCGGATGCCGTCCCGGACGGCGTTGAGGTTGGATTCACCGTGGCGACGTGGCATCTCCATGCTCGGAACCTCGGCGATTCGAAGGCCGGCCTGCATTGCCCGGACGACCATCTCGGATTCGATCTCGAACCCGGTTGCCGTCAGCTCGAGCGCTTCGAGGTAGCGCCGCTGAAAGGCACAGAAGCCGTAGCAGAGGTCGGTCACCTGGGCGGAGTAGGCCTTGTTGAAGACCGACAGCAGGAACTTGTTCCCGAGCCGCCGGAACGGCGTGATGTCGAGCGAACCGCCGCCGCAGATGAAGCGTGACCCCTTGACGAAGTCGTAGCCGTTGGCCAGGAAGTGTAGGTAGTGCCGAATTTCTTGGGGCGCCATGCTGCCATCGGCGTCCATCATCACGATCACGTCGCCGGTCGCGGCCCTGAAGCCGGTTCGCAGCGCGCTGCCCTTGCCCTTGCCCTCCTGCGGAACCACGATGATGTCCGGACGCGCGCTGAGGGCGGTGATCAGGGTGGCGTCGGTCGAGTTGCCGTCGACGAGGATGATTTCGTCGACGTCGTCGGCGATCTGATCGAGCACCCAGGCGATGTTTCGCGCCTCGTTGCGGACGGGAATCACCAAACTGACCGTGGAGATGACCGAAGGCTTCGGTGATCGACGGGGAGTCCTGGCAGGCGCCTCCACGACGGTCGCTTCGATCGTCGTCCCGATCACGCTCGCTGGATCGGGAACGGAAAAAACGGAGGCAATCTGATGTCCGTTCGAGGACGCGATGTCGGTCATGAAGCGGCTCCCGTTCTATCAATGCACGCTCGTCAGGGGTTGGCAAACGCTGAGCTCTTTGCCGGAGACCGTCCGTGGTGGAGACTTGAATGGCGAGCGCAAGGTCTTTGATGTTCGCTACAGCGACGCTGTGGCAACTTGTGATGCAAGAACGATGCGGACGCTACCAGTAGCTAGTTACCTGGGCAAGCAAAATTTTTAGACCCGCGCTCCGGTTCAACTTCGTTAGCCTAACGATGCATTTTGGATTGCCGCGTTGGTCAATAAGACCAGGTAGACATCTTTTATGTCGATGGTGCCCGTTCGCTGGCGCTTGACACGCCACCGTCCTTCGGCACGGAGATGCTGTTCTAGCAATGTCATTTAGTATGCGAATTAGAGACCAGGGTCACATCCGGCAGTCACGTCGAACGCCAGTGGAGGCTCATTTATTTACTAGCCAGTTGAATTCTGGCAAATCAATCTAGATGTCTTCGATTCTTCGCTTCGGTTCGCCGTAGGACACCGGGGAAGGAGCGGTCGCAGCAGCCCGAACGACTGCGCGCGCAGAGACGCCGCAAATCTCCCCGACGCAGGGGAAAACCCCTTGGGGCCCGAAAGGACGCCAAGAGTTGGGGTTGGGCCAGGGGCCGGGGTATCAGCCCTCGAGCTTGTAGCCAAGCCCGCGCACGGTCACCAGGTGGACCGGGTTGGCCGGATCGCCCTCGATCTTCGACCGCAATCGCTTGACGTGCACGTCGAGCGTCTTGGTGTCGCCGACGTAGTCGGCACCCCACACCCTGTCGATCAACTGCCCCCGGGTAAGCACCCGGCCACTGTTGCGCATCAGATATTCGAGAAGATCGAACTCCTTGAGCGGCAACGTAATCGGCGCGCCATTGACCGACACGATATGACGTTCGACGTCCATCCGGACGGGGCCGGCCTCCAGCACGCCGTCACCGATCCCAGCGTCGTCGGTGTCGGCGCCGCGACGCAGGACGGCCCGGATGCGCGCGATCAGCTCGCGCGCCGAGTACGGCTTGGTGACGTAGTCATCGGCACCCAGTTCCAGCCCAACGACCTTGTCGATCTCGCTGTCCCGCGCCGTCACCATGATCACCGGGACGCTCGAGCGGGTGCGCAACTGTTTGCACACGTCGGTCCCACTCATGCCCGGGAGCATGAGATCCAGCAACACGATGTCGGCACCTGCGCGTTCGAACTCGGCGAGAGCCGACGGTCCGTCGGTGACGACGGTCGCCTCGAAGCCCTCCTTGCGGAGCAGGAATGCCAGGGGATCGGCCAACGACTCTTCATCTTCCACGATCAAAACACTGGTCATGAGAGTCTCGTGCCTTCCGTTGCCGACGCGTGCTCTTCCACGCTCCACACACTGGTCATGACTGCCTCGTGCCTTCCATTGATGCGCCGATAGCCACACTGGTCATTGGTATGCCTGGTCCTCTCGTTCATCCGATTCCTCTTCGGTCTCGGGATGGGCCGGAATCGACAGAGTGAACGTCGACCCGGTGCCTGGCTGACTCCACAGCCGGATGGATCCGTTGTGATTGGCCGCGACGTGCTTGACGATGGCCAACCCGAGCCCGGTGCCACCAGTGGCCCTGGACCGCGCCGTGTCGACGCGGAAGAATCGTTCGAACACCCGCTCCTGATCGTCGCGCGCGATGCCGATACCCCGATCCGTCACTGCTATCTCGACGTGGTCACCGCGGCGACGGCGACTGACGGAGACCGGGGAACCCTTGGGCGAGTATGCAATTGCATTCGACACCAGATTGGCGATCGCCGTCACCAGTAGCGGCTGGTCCCCCAGCACGCGGTAACCGGTCGGCGCGTCGGTGGTGATCGCGATGTCGGAGTTGTCGGCGGCCACCTTGTACCGCGACAGCGCCTCGGACACCACGGAGTCGACGTCGACGGCATCCAGGTCGGGAAGCGGCTCGGCGCCCTGCAGTCGCGACAGTTCGATGAGCTCGCCGACCATGTTGGCCAACCGCTTGGATTCGGTCACCATCATCTCGGCGAACCGGCCCACGGTCTCGGGATCGTCGGTCGAGACCAGGAGCGCCTCGGCGAGCACGCCCATTGCGCCCACCGGCGTCTTGAGCTCGTGACTGACGTTGGCCACGAAGTCCCGGCGGGTGGCCTCCATCCTGGCGTGTTCGGACTGATCGTCGACGTAGACCACCGCGAAGCGCCGGTCGTCCTCGGACAGGAGGCGAACGTGGCCACGCACGGAGAGCCCCGATCGGCCGGGGTTTTGACGCTTCACCGGGGCGAGGTCGAAATCGACGTCGAGACCGGTGGCCAGCGTCCGCTGCGCGGCCGCCCAGGCCCGGTCGTCGAGCAGCCGGTCACGGACCAGACCCAGGTCGCGCGCCTGCTCGTTCATGTAGACGACGTCACGGTAGTTGTCGACGACCACGGTGCCCACCGGTGCCAACGACACGATCCGTTGCAACATCTGGGAGACGGTGATCCCGTCCTGGTCGACTCCCCGTCGCCGCCTGCGTTCGGCGATGCGTGGTGCCAGCGCCAACCCGAGCCAGACGCCGAGTGCCAACGCGAGAAGGGAAACGACTGCCACGATCAGCAGCGCCGCTACCGCACTCACGCGAAAATCGTACGCACTCGGTGAACGTCATCCCAGCAGCGTGCGGCCAAATCGGGACAAGTCACACGGACAAACACAGGAGTTTGGACCCCGTTCACCGGAGTTCACCCGCTGTTCGCCTCGACGGTCTCCCGCCGGGGCGCGAAGGAGGCACCCGCCCTGTTACCTGGCGCCCTGGGAGGCGACTGCCGCGGCGCCTGCCGCCGCGGCATCCGGGTCCAGGTACCTCCCGCCTGGGACGATCGGCTTCAGCGCATCGTCCAGCTCGTACACCAGCGGGATGCCGGTGGGGATGTTCAGGCTGACGACGTCGGCGTCCGACATCCCGTCCAGGTACTTCACCAGCGCCCGCAGCGAGTTGCCGTGCGCGGCGATCAGCACCGTCTTACCTGCCGACAGATCGGGCGCGATCGCCTCGGTGAAGTACGGGAGGAACCGCGCTACGACGTCCGCCAGGCATTCGGTCAGCGGCCCCCCGCCGATGGAGGCGTACCGCGGGTCCGCGTCCTGGCTGAACTCCGCGCCCTTCTCGATGGGCGGCGGCGGCGTGGCGTAGCTACGCCGCCAGGCCATGAACTGCTCCTCGCCGTACTTCTCCTTGGTCGCGGCCTTGTCGAGTCCCTGCAGCGCCCCGTAGTGGCGCTCGTTGAGGCGCCAGTCGCGATGCACCGGGATCCAGTGCCGATCGGCGGCGTCCAGCGCCAGGTTCGCCGTGGTGATGGCCCGACGCAGCAGCGAGGTGTAGAGCACGTCGGGAAGCACGCCCTCCTCGGCGAGCAGCTCACCACCGCGCACCGCCTCGGCCCTGCCCTTGTCGGTGAGGTCGACGTCCACCCAGCCGGTGAACAGGTTCAGCGCGTTCCATTCGCTCTCGCCGTGACGGAGCAGCACCAGAGTCGCCATGGGAGAAATGCTATCCCGCGAGGCTAGATGGCGCCTCGGTCGTCACGTTCGTCGTCACCTTCGTCGATGAGGTGCTCGAACGCGCGTAGGTTCTTCAGCGACTCGCCACGCTTGACCCGCCAGTCCCACTCCTTCTGGATGGACGAGTGGAAACCCAGCTCCAACAGCATGTTGAAGTCGGACTCGACGGCCTGAAGTACCTGTCCGAGAATGCCGTCGATGACCTCGGGTGTCACCGAGTCGAGGGCGATCCGGCCAACAAGGTAGATGTCGCCGAGATTGTCGATCGTGTACGCCACCCCGAAGAGCCTGCGGTTGCGCCGCAGCAGGTACCGGTAGACCTTCTCGTGGTCCTCGTCGGGCCTGCGGCAGATGAACGCCTCGATGCGCACCGAGTGCGTGCCGACGGTGAAGATCGTGTTGGTGATCAGCCTGCGTTCGCCGGGCACTTCGACGACGACGCCCGACGGGGCACCGTCGACACCCTCGTGGAAGGCGTACTCGAGCTCGCTGTCCTTGAGCGTTGCCTCGATGACGTCCAGTGCGCTCATGTCTCGACTCCCGCTCGCTCCGGTCCTCGCTCGTGCCTCGCTGCGATCCTCACTCGCGCTCGTCTTCGGGGCGCTCATGCGCGAATGCCCCGTCGGATCGAGAAGCGGCGCCCGTTGCGCCGGGACGGAGCCTCGGTGCGCTGGTGTCGCGAACGGTAGTCGGTGATCGCGCGGCCATAGCTCGCCAGAAGGGCATCGACGGTGTGCGCCCAGGAGAAGGTCGCAGCGTGCTCCACGGCGGCCGCCCGCATGGTCTCCGGGCCGCGGTCGAACAGGCCGCCCATCGCCGCCGCCCAGTCGGCGATGTCGTGGCCCTCGACCAGGACGCCGCTCACCCCGTCGCGCACCGCGACGGGAAGACCTCCCACGGCGGCCGCCACCACCGGCGTCCCGCACGCCTGGGCCTCGACAGCGACCAGCCCGAACGACTCCGCGTAACTGGGCACCGCCACCATGTCGGCGGCGCGGTACAGGTCGACGAGCTGTTCGCGGGTTTGAGGGGGCAGGAACGTCACCCGGTCGCTGATACCCAGGTCGTCGGCGAGCTGAACCAGTCCGTCGGGATTGGCCAGACCCGAGCCGGACGGGCCTCCCGCGATCAGCACGCGCACGCCTGCCAACTTGGCGACCGCGCGCAGCAGGACGTCGGGCGCCTTGAGCGGTTGGATGCGGCCCACGAACGCGACCACCTTCTCGTCGGCTTCCAACCCGAGTGCGCGCCGCGACTGCATCCGGTCGCCAGGGGTGAACGTCTCGAGGTCGACTCCCGGGTGCGCGACGTCGATGCGGTCCTTGTCGGCATGATGCAGCGAAACCAGTTGCTGGGCTTCGTATTCGGTGTTCACGATCAACCGGTCCGCCTCATCGACGACCTGCTGTTCACCCACGGCGCGCAGGGGCGGCTCCGGCTGGTCGCCCACGGCCAACGACGCGTTCTTCACCGCGGCCAGGGTGTGCGCGGTGTGCACCAGCGGCACCGCCCACCGGTCGCGCGCCAGCCACCCGACCTGCCCGGACAGCCAGTAGTGGGAATGCACGATGTCGTAGTAGCCGGGCTCGTGGGTGGCCTCGGCACGCAATACGCCCGCGGTGAAGGCGCACAGCTGCGTGGGCAGGTCGTTCTTGTCGAGCCCCTCGAACGGGCCCGCCACGACGTTGCGGACGAGAACGCCGGGTGCGACGCGCACCACCGGGGCGTCTGCCGACGACGTCGCCCTGGTGAAGATCTCCACCTCGACGCCTCGCCGAGCCAGCTCCAGCGCGGTCTGCACCACGTAGACGTTCATCCCGCCTGCGTCCCCGGTACCCGGCTGGGCCAGCGGGGAGGTATGGACCGACAACACGGC
>NZ_JBOGDD010000081.1:0-11053 GCF_050701675.1 Mycobacterium sp.
CTGCTGCTCGGTCGGGTGCGCTCGCAGATCATCAATGTCGCCTCGGATGCGCACAAATCGGCGACCCTCGCGCTCGACGATCCCCACCTGCGCGTCCGCAAGTGGTCGGCCTTCCCCGCGTATGGCCGGTCGAAGCTGGCGGTGATGCTCTGGGGCCTCGAGCTCGACAGACGGCTGCGCGAGGCCAGCTCGCCGATCACCACGCAGTTGACCCATCCCGGCTGGGTGGCGTCGAATCTGTCGAACGTCTCCGACAAACGCGTCATGTCGGCGTTCCACTCGGTGGTGAAGTCTGTGGCCAACGTGCTGGCCAACGACATCGACGCCGGCGCCGCGCCGACTCTGTACTGCATCAGCGAGCCGATTCCGCCTGGCAGCTACGTGGGCATCGACGGCAGGTTCGGGCTGAAGGGCGGGCCGACGTTGAGCGGCCGCGGGGCGAATGCCTGCGACTACGACGTCGCCGCGCAGCTGGTGAGCTTCGCCGAAAGGGTAACCGGCACAACGGTTTCCGTATAACTGTGGTCAACCCCGGTTGAGTGCCCAACGGATGCCGCCGACCAGGGTTCGACCCGCGACGCGGACCGCGGTGGTCTCCACCGGCGGCAGGTAGGGCAGCCGCAGTGGCAGCCTCGCCCACGCAGGCAGCATGGCGATCGAGGTCGCGGCCAGGATCGCGTACGGCGGGCGCGCGAGCAGTGGCAGCGGAGGTGTCAGCAGCAGGAACTTGGCGGCCTCGCGCGCCGCTGAGGTACCGCTCAGCTCGGGTCGGTAGGCCGCGATCCGCTGTTTGAGGTCCCGCTCGGTCAGCGGTGGGTCGAGCACCCCGAGCGCGGTGGCGACGCGGGCAGTGTCGGCGACGTACTCGTCGCGGCCCCGCTGATCCAGCGGCTTGGCGCCGTAAAGCTGATGTGCCACCAGGAAACTGTCCGTTTCGGCGATGTGCACCCATTCCAGGAGGTGCGGGTCGGACGCGTCGTACGGCCGCCCGTCGGCCGCCGTCCCGTGAACCCGCCGGTGGATCCCGCGGACCTTGTCGACGGCTCGCTGGGCATCCTGTGCCGGGCCGAACGTCGTGACCGCGAGAAAGGTGCTGGTGCGCTGCAGCCGTCCCCACGGGTCGCCCCGGTAGTCGGAGTGTTCGGCGACGCCCGCCATCGCGAGTGGATGCAGCGACTGCAGAAGCAGCGCCCGCAGCCCACCGACGAACATCGATGCGTCGCCGTGCACCCGCCTGATGGGACGGTCTTCGTCGAACCACCGCGGGCCGGGGGTGCCGTGGATGCGGGCACGGTTGGCCGGGCCCTCGGGACCCGCCACCAAACCGAACAGGCGCTGGCCGAGACCGTCGCGCACACTGGTCAACCCTGGTAGCGCCACCTCGCCGACAGTACGCCGGTGGGCCTCGGCCCCATCCGAGCTCGTGGTGAGGAGGAAGGGGTTACTTTTCTAGAGGCGCAACGGGTCAGTCAGGTCGAGGGGAGGGTGACGCCATGGCGACGTTGGTCTCGCTGAACGTCGGGCTACCGAAGGACGTCAGCTGGAAGGGCAGGACCGTTCACACCGGCGCCTTCAAGTTTCCCGTCGATGGACCTCGAATGGTGCGCAGTCTCAACGTCGACGGTGACGGGCAGGGGGACCTCGGTGGGCATGGCGGTGAGAATCGGGCGGTCCTGGTGTACCAACTGGACTCATACCGCCACTGGGCCGCTGAACTCGGCCGCGACGACCTGGCGCCGGGCCACTTCGGAGAGAACTTCACGGTCGACGGTCTGCCCGACGACGAAGTCTGCGTCGGTGATCGCTATCGGATCGGCCATGCGCTGTTCGAGGTCACCCAGCCGCGTGTGACGTGCTATCGCGTTGGCATGCGGATGGAGGTTCCGAACATGGCCTCGCTGCTGGTATCTCACCATCGCCCAGGCTTCTACCTACGGGTGCTGGCCGAGGGTGAGGTGGCGGCGGGCCAGGAGATCGTGAAGGTGGCCTCGGGGCCCGAGGGGGTCACCGTCGCCGAGATCGACGCGTTGCTCTACCTGCCGGGCCATCCGCGCGAGGCCCTTGGGCGGGCACTCAAGGTCCCGGCACTGAGCCAAGGGTGGAAGTCTTCGCTCGAGAACCTGGCCAGGCAGGCGGACGGTTCGGCGTCCACTGGCAACACCGGCCTGACCAACGCCGCGAGTATTCCGCCACCGGCGTGGACGGGTTTCCGGCAGCTGCTCGTCACCGCGATCGGAGACGAAAGCGCCCACGTTCGTTCGGTCTCGCTGGCGGACCCCGACGGCGTCCGGTTGCCAAAGTGGCTCCCGGGCCAGTCGATCACGTTGCGGCTTCCCGCCAGCGTGGGAGGGGGCACGGTCATCCGAAATTACTCGCTGTCGAATCTGCCTGGTTCCGGCGCCTACCGCATCGGCGTCAAGCGGGAACCGAATGGTCGCGGCAGCGGGTACCTCCACGACCAGATCGCCGTCGGCGACGTGCTCGACGTCGCCGCTCCGCGTGGCACGTTCATCCTTGCCGACGACGACCGTCCCGTGCTCCTGCTTTCCGCAGGCGTCGGGATCACCCCGGTGCTCTCGATGCTGCACGCGCTGGTCGCGTCGGGTTCGTCACGCCAAGTCTGGTGGTTGCACGGCGCGCGGGACGGAGCCGAGAATCCGTTCGCCGCCGAGTGTCGGGAGCTCCTGGATCGATTGCTCGGCAGTCGATTCCACGTCTTTTACAGTCAGCCCGCAGCCTCCGACCGGCTCGGGTCGGACTACACCGCGGCGGGTCGGCTGTCGGTCGAGGTGCTCGACGCGCTCGGTCCGCCGCGAGATTCCGATGCCTATCTGTGCGGTCCGCCCGCCTTCATGACTGTGCTGAGCGCAGGGCTGCAAGACTACGGACTCGCAGCCGAACGCATCCACAGCGAGATCTTCGGTGCCGCAGCAGCACTCACGCCCGGCATCGCCGCTGCTACGTCGAGTCCACCGCACCAGCCGCCCGGTGTTCCGGGGGCTGGGCCGGACGTCGACTTCGCCCGCAGCGGTCTCACCGTGCCGTGGGGTCCTCAGTACGCGAGTCTTCTCGAGTTCGCGGAGGCGTGCGACGTGCCCACCCGGTGGTCCTGTCGGACCGGCGTGTGCCACAACTGCGAAACCGCCGTGCTGTCGGGTTCCGTTCGGTACGACCCAGAACCTCTCGAGCCGCCCGCGGAGGGCAATGTCCTGATCTGTTGTTCGATCCCGGCCGGGGAGCTCGTCATCGATCTGTAGTCGAAGGTGCGCGGACTGCCATTCGGAAGCGGCGTGTCGCGTTCGGACACGCACGCTCGCGGGGAGGGGGTGAGAGAAGCGGGGCTCGCCTCGGCTACCCGAGCTTGAAGCCGGTGTATCCCGCCGCGGCAATCTCGTCGCACCGGCGGCGGTACTCGGGTATGCCCGCGGTGAAACCCATGTACATCCGCTTCTTGCCAGGCACGTTGCCGCCGTTGTACCAGGAACTGCACGACGGGTGCATCAGCACCGTCGGGGCGACCAGCGCCGTCGTCAGCTCGGCCCATTCCCGTTGCGCTGCCGGCAGTGCCTCGATCGTGCGGTGTCCGTTGTCGCGCAGGTACGTCACGCAGTCGCCGATCCACTCGACGTGCTGTTCAAGTGCTGCAACGAAGTTGGTGGCCGCCGCCGGAGCGCCCGGACCCTGCACGACGAGGAGGTTGGGGAATTCGGCGACGGCAAGGCCGAGGTAGGAGACCGGCCCATCGGTGGCCCACACGTCCTTGAGGGAGACCCCACCGCGGCCCCGCACGTCGATGCGCGTAAGCGCGCCGGTCATGGCGTCGAACCCCGTCGCGTAGACGATGACGTCGAGGTCGTGAAAACCCGCCTCGGTCCGGATTCCACTCGGCTCGACCGCCGTGATCGGCCCCGTGCGCAGATCGACGAGGGTGACGTTCTCGCGATTGAACGTTTCGTAATAGCCCTGGTCGATGATCGGACGCTTGCACCCGAACGGGTGGCTCGGTACCAGAGCAGCGGCGGTGGCGGGGTCGCTCACGATGTGGGCGATGGCCTCGCCGTACAGCGCGGTGGCCATCCGGTTGGCCTCGATGTCGAAGAAGACGTCACCCCAGTCGAGGGCGCCCAGCACGCCGTTCTCCTCGACGGCCCTGCGCTTCTCATCGGCGGTGGCGCCCTTGATGGGTGGTCGGCTGAGCATGTTGATCAGCAGCGAGAACGCGCTGAGCCTGGCCGCGCCGACGGGATGTTCCCGCTGGGCTGCGCGGATCTCGTCGTACTGCTCCTTCAGTCCGTCGAGCTCGCCCGGATCGAACGCACGGACCTTCCACGGCAGGGTGTAGGCGGGCGAGCGCTGGAACACCACGAGATGGCCGGCTTCCTTCGCGACGACGGGGATCAATTGCACACCGGTGGAACCGGTTCCGATCACCCCAACGCGCTTGTCGGTGAGGTCGACGCCGTCGCGGGGCCATCTGCTGGTGTGCAGCGAGGTGCCCTCGAAGGTATCCATGCCGACGATGGCCGGCTCGAGTGGTACCGACAGAATGCCCGATGCCGCGACCACGAACGGGGCGACGAAGTGCTCACCCACGTCGGTCTCGAGCACCCATTCCGCGGCGTCCTCGTCGAACGTCATGGCGACGACCTTGGTGTGCAGCCTGATGTCGCGACGAAGGTCCAGTCGGTCCGCGACGAAGTTGAGATACGCCTCGATCTCGGGCTGTGCGGGCATGGTCTCCGTCCAGACCCACTCCTGCTGGATCTCGTCGGAGAAGCTGTACGAGTATTCGATGCTCTCGATGTCGCAGCGCGCCCCTGGGTAGCGGTTGGCCAGCCAGGTGCCGCCGATGTCGCCTGCCATCTCCAGCGCGCAGGCACGGAGGCCCTTGCGGCGCAGCTCGTGCAGCATGTAGAGCCCGGAGAAACCGGCGCCGATGATCACCGCATCGAATCGAGTGGACGACATACGCGCACTATATCGAAAGGCCTACAGTATGACGCCACATTTGCGTCACCGGGCGGCTGGTGACGCTCAGCGGTACCGGGCCGCCAGCCGAGCGCGGTGCGATGCGGGGGAGCCGTACAGAGCGCGATTGAGCATGGCGCGCTTGAGATATACGTGCACACCGCTCTCCCAGGTGTAGCCGATGCCGCCGTGCAGTTGCATGGCCTTGCCTGCGACGTCGACGGCAGTGGCGCACGCGTACGACTTCGCCATCGATGCCGGGACGCCGGCGTCTTCGCCACGGGCGAGTGATTCGACGGCTGTCGTGATCAACTGTCGAGCCACCGATACCCCAACCAGCATGTCCGCGCACGCATGCTTGACGGCCTGGAACGAGCCGATGGGTCTGCCGAACTGGTGGCGGACCGTCGCATACTCGACCGTGGCGGCGAGCATGCCCTCGCTGAGGCCGAGGCTGTCACAGGCCACCGCGACGGCGGCGCGGTCGTGCACCACCCCGGGATCCGCAGTCAGCGGCCATGATTCGGTCACCTTCACGGCATCTGCCGTCACGACGGACAGCGCGCGGGTCCCGTCGAGCACCGGCTGTCCGGTGATGGTCAAACCCGAGGCCAGGACGAGGACGGGAGTGCCGCCGTCGTCGGCCAGCAGCAGGACGGCATCGGCACCCTCGGCATCGGGCACGAACTCCGCGCGGCCCGACACCACATCGCCGGACACGGTGAACCCCGTGGCCAAGGCGGACGTCGAGCCCCCGCCGATCCGCTCGAGGAGCGCATTCCGGGAGTCGTTGGCCGCCACCGCCGTCAATGCCGCCACCGCCAGGGTGTTCCCCAGACAACGGGTGGCCGCCGCGGCGCGCCCGATCTCCTCGAGGAGAATGGCGGTCTCGACGAACGATGCTCCTGCGCCGCCGAGGAATTCGGGAATCTCCATCCCCACCCAGCCCGCGTCGACGATCTGCTGCCAATCGCCGCCCTTGCCCAGTAGCTCCCTGGCCACTGACCGAAGCTCGTCGTGGAACTCCCGCAGATCCGACGTCACTAGCTCACCGCTTCCCTGGGGAGGCCGAGGCCGCGCTCGCCGATGATGGTGCGCTGGATCTCGCTCGACCCGCCGGGGATGGTCCACTCCCACGACCCGATGAAGTCGATCGCCCACGCGCCCGACTCCCATCCGCTCGACGTCGGCTTGGTCAGCACGGTGTGCGCGTGCAGGCCCGAGACGTCGGTGGCGAAGTCGGTGAGCCGTTGCAGTAGCTCGCTGTAGAACAACTTCACGATCGACGGGTCCGCCGGCCCGACGGTGCCCTCGTCGTGACCCTCGACCACGTTGCGGCACAGCGCCCGCAGGCCCTCGATCTCGATGTCGAACTGCGCCAGCCGGTCTGCCACCGCGGAGTCGTCGAGCGCGCGCGAGCCGTCCGGTCGCTGCCTGCCGCACTCCTGCACCAGCCGGCGAAACCCGACGTTGCGCAGCCGCTCGGCCAACTCGAGCATCGTCATGCCGCGCTCGGCGCCGAGGGTGGCCTGCGCGACTTGCCATCCCGCGTTCTCGGCGCCGATCAGCTGATCTGCGGGGATCACCACGTCGTTGAGGAAGATCTCGCAGAAGTGGGACTCGCCGATGGCGTTGCGGATCGGACGGACGTCGATACCGGGTGTTCGCATGTCCATCAGGAAGTACGAGATGCCCTTGCGTTTGGGCGCTTCCTGATCGGTGCGGGCCAACAAGAGGCACCAGTCGGCGTGCAAACCGCCGCTGGCCCAGAGCTTCTGGCCGTTGACGAGGTAGCCGTCGTCGACCATGCGCGCGGTCGTGCGCAGCGACGCCAGGTCGGAGCCCGCCTCCGGCTCGGAGAAGCCCTGCACCCAGATCTCACCGTCGAGGATGGCCGGTAGGTGCCGTCGTCGTTGCTCATCGGTGCCCGCGGCAAGCAACGTCGACGCGGCGTGGTGAATCCCCACGAATGCCAACACCAGTCGCGGCGCGTCGTGCGCGGCGAGCTCCTGATAGAGCACGATCTGCTGTACCACCGGCAGGCCGCCGCCCCATTCGCGTGGCCAGTGGGGCACGGCGAAGCCCGCGGTGTGCAGCTCGGCGAACCAGGCCTTCTGGAACGCGACGAACTCGTCATCGCTCGCGCCGGCCTGCGTGCGACGCCAATCGGTCGGCACGTGCGCCTCGCACCACGAGCGGACCTGCGCGCGGAAGGTGTCGAGCTCTGCCGTCACGACACGACCTCGCGCGCATCGCCGTAGAGACCCGACAGACCGTGGGAGCCGAGACGGTCGGTGAGGCGCGTGCGGGTCGCCGAGAGGCCCAGCGGTAGGCGACGCAGTGGCTGGCTGTAGCGCGACAGCCACGACAGCGTCGTCTCGTCGCAGAAGCCGACGGCACCGTGCAGCTGGTGGGTGACGCGGAAGACGATCTCGGCAGCTTCGAGTGCGGCCATCCGCAGTGCGAGCGCGTCGTTCAGCGCGTCGTCGCCGCCCGTGGTCAGGCTCCACGTCGCGTACTTCGCGAGCATCTCCAGCCCCGCCCGTTCGACCTCGCCGTCGGTGAGCTGGAACTGCACGCTCTGAAAGGCCGACAGCGGTTGACCGAACTGCTGGCGCAGCCGGACGTGGGCGATGGTGAGTTCCATTGCCCTGTCCAGCATTCCGAGCAACGTCCAACACGGCAACACCAGGGCCAACGGCAGGTCTGCGGTGCCATCGGGTGAACCAGAGCCGATGATCGGGGTCAGCGCGAGCCGCGTCACGAACGCGCGCTCGGGATCGCCGGTCGCGACCGCGGTGCTGCGGCGGCCATCCAACGTGACGGCGCCCCAGCGCACGTCGACACCCGCGACCGCGCCGACCGGGCGAGTATCGGCGACGACCACCAACCCGTCGTCGTCCGCGGTCCGCGACAGCCGCTCCGCCACCGGGTAGGGGAGTGCCCAGTAACCGGTACTGCGGCACAGCGCGGCCGCCGCCTCGAGTTGGTCGGCGTCCTCGCGCGGTTCGAGCTCCCACACCCCTAGATCGGAGAGAACCGGATCGACGAGCGCCGCGCGTGCGGCCGGGTCGGCTTCGGCCTGCTGCACCAGCGCATCGCCACCTGCCGCCTCGAACGCCCGAAGTGCTTGGCGCCCATATTCCTTGGCTTCGTCGCCGAGATCGGTGATCATCGCGCCGCCAGCAGGGAACGCGACAGCAGGATGCGCTGCATTTCGATGCTGCCCGAGGACACCGTGGAGGCCTGCGAGTAGCGCCAATGGTCTTCGATCTCGGATCGGAACAATTCGGTGCCCTCCTCCGGCGCCTCGGCGATGATCTCCATCAGCACCTCCGCGCTGTCCTGGTCCAGCTTGGTGACGGCGATGCGGTAGGCGGCCACGTCGGTGGGTTGCACCCGGCCCTCGCTCTGCAGCGACACCAGGCGGTAGGCCAGCAGGCGGGCGCGACGGCAATGGGTCAGCATTCGGGTCCACCGGCCGCGCAGTTCGGCGGGCAGATGAAGCCAGTGCTCGCCGAGCTGCTGTGGCGCCATCTGCAGCAGCCGCTCACACCGCGCGTAGCGGGCAATGCCGAGGCGTTCGAACGACAGCACGTCGGCCACGATCGACCAGCCGCCGTCGACCGTCCCGAGCACGTCGGCCTCGGTGACCCGAAGGTCGTCGATGAACACCTCGTTGAGGTGGTGCGGGCCCATCATGCAGCCGATCGGCCGCACGGTGATCGCCGGATCGTCCATGGGTACCAGGAAGATCGTCAACCCGGCCTGCTTCTTGCCGCCCTTGGTGGTGCGGGCGAGCAGGAAGCACCACTGCGCCATCGTGGCGTATGACGTCCAGATCTTCTGGCCGTTGATCCGCCAGCCAGCTCCGTCGCGCGTCGCGGCGGTTCGCAGTGAGGCGAGGTCCGAGCCCGCCTCCGGTTCGCTGAACCCCTGACACCAGATCACCTCGCCGCGCGCGATCGGCGGCAGATGCCTGCGCTGCTGTTCTTGGGTGCCGTGCCGCATCAGCGTCGGACCCACCCAGTTCACGCCCATGTATTGCGCGCCGCGCGGCTCGTGGTGAGCCCACATCTCCTCGCGCACCACGGTCTGCTCCCAGGCCGACGACCCGCGTCCACCGAATTCTTCGGGCCACGACATGCACAGCAGACCGCGTTCGGCGAGTAGGTGGCAGAACTCCTGCGCCACCTCCAGATCGGCGGGGTCGTCGGTGAAGGCGCCGAGGAAGTCCTCCGGCACATGGGCTTTCACCAGTCGACGGAGGTCATGGCGGAGGTTCGTCGCCTCGCGGCCCATCTCGAAGTCCACCCGCCGATCTTAGGCTAATCCTTATAAGGATTGCTAGTATTCGTTCCGTGCCACCAGGACGGACGCCCCAGCGCCGCATCGCCGAGACGGTCGCGAGCGAGTTGCGTGAAGGCATCCTCAGCGGCCGAACGGCCGACCGCCTTCCCATCCAGGACCAGCTGGTGAGCGACTTCGGGGTGAGCTACCCCTCGGTGCGCGAGGCGTTGAGGATCCTCGAGACCGAGGGACTGGTCACCGTGCGCAGGGGAAGCGTCGGGGGCGCCGAGGTGCACCGCCCCGACCAGTCATCTGGCGCCTACCACCTGGGTCTCCTGCTGCAGGGCGCGGGCGTCCCGCTCGGCGACCTCGCGCAGGGACTGGTGCTGCTGGAGCCGCTCTGTGCGGGTGAGGTGGCCCGGCGAGCGGACCGCGCGACCGCCGTCGTTCCCGTTCTGACCGCCAACGTCGACGCCTCCGCGAGCGCGGTGTCCGACGGCGAGGCCTTCACCAGGATCGCCAGGGAGTTCCACGAGCTCGTCGTCGGCTTCACCCCCAACGAGACCATGCGCTACGTCGTACGGAGCCTCGTCGCGCTGTGGTCCGCGCAGGAGCAACAGTGGGCCGCGACGCGAATCAGGCTGGGCGAGTACCCGTCTCCCGCCGAGGCGCGCGGTGCCGTGCGGACCCACCGCAAGCTCGTCGACGAGATCGCCGCCGGACGGGCCGAGGAGGCTCAGGCCATCGCGCGAAAGCATCTGGCGGCGACGCAGGCGCTGGTGCTGGCACGCTTCAACGACGACGTCGTCAATGCCACGCCCGCGCGCACGGGGCGGGCCATCCGCTAGGAGTTGCGAAGCGTGTCCCAGTCGTGTTCGTCCTCGAGCTTGGCGATCGCCTTGGCGGTGCGTTCCCTCATCACCAGCGTGAAGATCACGCCGATGACCACGGCGACCAGCAGCCCCACCCACGAGAACCGGGACAACCACTTCTCGGCGGCGAGGCCGAGGTAGTAGACGACGGCGGTGGTGCCACCGGCCCAGATGAGCCCGCCAGATGCGTTGGCGGCCAGGAAGTGCGAATAGGGCATCTTGAGGGCGCCGGCGAGCGGCCCCGCGAAGATGCGAAGCAACGCGATGAAGCGACCGAAGAAGACCGCCCACATGCCCCACCTGGTGAAGAACTGCTTGGCCAGCGCGACGTGCCCGGGGCCGAAGTGCTTCGGGAAGCGCCTGCCAAGGCGCTCGAACAGACTCATGCCGTAGCGGCGGCCGATGCTGTACCCGATGGTGTCACCGACGATGGCGCCGATGGTGGCCGCGGCGCCGACGCCAACCGGGTTGATGTCGAGGGTGTGGCGCGAGGCCAGCAGGGCGGCGCTGACGAGGGCGATCTCGCCGGGCAACGGAATGCCCAAGCTCTCGAGGCCGATCACCACGCCGACCACGAGGTACACGGCGATCGGCGGAATGGTCTGCAGCAGCGCGTCGACATTCACGCGCTAAGGATGCCTGACGGAGCGGTCGTGGCGTGGTTTAGCCGCGTCAGTCGCTAATCGCTCGCTGGCAGCGGTTTGGCTTCCTTGATGGCCAGCGGCGCGGTCCCGATGCTGAGCGTGCCCTTGCCCGCCTTGGTGACGAGAACCTCGGCGCCTGCGTCGTCGACGTAGCGCTTGCCCATCAGGTTGCCGTCCGACAGCGCGGGGTCGAGTTCGAGACCGGCGTCGACGTCGCCGCCGACCGGCACCAGGGGTGCCCCGCCGGCCTTGAGGTCGTCGAGGCTCTCGGCGCTGCGC
>NZ_JBOGDD010000082.1:0-2231 GCF_050701675.1 Mycobacterium sp.
GGCGACCGGCGCATGAGGTCGAGTGACACCCCATTGGCGCCCCACGGCACCAGCGAGAGCATCGCCACGACGGCATCCTGCTCGTCGACCGCCTCCACCAGCATGCAGTCGCTGTCGGCCGGATCCCCGAGACGGCCGAGCGCCATCGAGAATCCACGTTCGGTCTCGGTGTCCCGCCAGTCGTCGGCCCGCCGAATGGCCGTGGCCATCTCATCAGGGGACAGGTCGCGATGGCGGCGGATGCGGACCGTCAGACCGGCCCGCCGCGCGCGGGTGACGGCCTGCCGAACCGGCTTCATGTCGGGACCGGACAGCTTGAACCTGTCCGGGTAGAGAATTGCCTCGTCGCCGAGTTCGAGCGCGTTGAGGCCTGCCTCGCGGAACGCCTGTGCTGCCGTCGCGCTCGCGCCCATCACGCCCGGCGCCCATCCGTAGGACTCGCACAGCTGCAACCAGGCGCCGATGGCGGCGGGCCAGGCCCGCGGGTCGCCGAGCGGGTCACCACTGGCGAGGCACACGCCGACCTCGACGCGATAGGTGATGGCGGCCCTGCCGTTCGGCGCGAACACCACGGACTTGTCGCGCCTGGTCGCGAAGTACCCGAGCGAGTCGTTCTTGCCGTACAGCTCGAGCAGTCCGCGGATCGCCGACTCGTCCTCACCCGTCAGGGCGTTCTCGGCACGCTGAGACTGGAACAGCACGACGGCGGCCGCCATGAGCGCCAACGCGCCGAAGAGGCCGAGCAGCGCATTGAC
The DNA here is from genome assembly GCF_050701675.1 of Mycobacterium sp. Lineage (GTDB taxonomy): Bacteria > Actinomycetota > Actinomycetes > Mycobacteriales > Mycobacteriaceae > Mycobacterium. Next base: position 756 of record NZ_JBOGDD010000082.1, read on the forward strand.
GAAGACGTGTGGGTGATGACCGGAGAACGCGTCGGCGTCGACGCCTGCGAATACGACCACGCGGTTGGCTGCGTACGGGAGGCGCTCGTCGCGATCCAGCGAGCCGGGGAACATCTCGAGCAGGCCCCACCCGATCAGGATGCCGATCGCCATTCCAGCGGTCAGCGCAGCGGCGGCCTTGAACAGCGCGCCGCGCCGCACCTTTGCCCAGAACTCCTTGCGGGCCAGTACCAGGAAGGCAATCGCGGCGACGTGGAAGCCGAGGCCGATGACCTCGCCCGCATCCTCCATGACCGACTCGGGGCCAGTGGACAGGTCGCCCACGTTCCAGCCGATGGCCGCCACCATGTAGAGCAGCACGATCCACCAGGCGACGCTCTTTCGGGCCGCCAGCGCCGCAGCGAGCAGCGCAAGCACGAACGCCCAGGCGAAGCTGGTGTCGGGGAAGTTGAAGATGTAGTCGTTGACCCATTCACGGGGGACCTTGATGACGAACCGCACCAGCGGAGAGATGCTGGCGATCAGCGACAGCGTCGCGATGACGCCGACGATCCACCCGGCGGCCGCGGGCACCCATCGGAATCTCGAGGCCCGCTGCTGCTTGGGCGTGGTCAGCGTCATAGGCCGCGAGGATATTCGCTCAACCCGCAAAATGGTTGGGAGTGCGGCGGGGACACGGGAGCTACCAGACCGGCCCGGTGTACTTCTCGCCAGGGCCGTGGCCGGGTTCGTCGGGAAATGCCGAGGATTCGCGGAAGGCCAACTGCAGATTCTTCAACCCGTCGCGGACCGGGCCGGCATGCGGTCCGAGGTATTCCGCCGAGGCCTTCACCAGCCCCGCCAGCGCCGTGATCAGCCGTCGCGCCTCGTCGAGGTCGCGGTAGGGGGACTCGTCGGGGTCGTCCGCCGACAACCCGAGCTTCTCGGCGGCGGCACTCATCAGCATGACGGCCGCCCTGGTGATCACCTCGACGGCGGGGATCTCGGCCAGTTCGCGGGTGGGCACGTCTAGCGCCGGTTCGGGCGATTCAGGAAACTGAGTCATGCCTGTTAGACTGGCACGCGCGACCGTCCTGGCGAATGCCAGGACAGCAAGTGGAGTCCCGCTCCCACCGTTGGCCACCTAGGTTCAGCGGTCCGGTCACAGGCATCTTACGGTGCTTGTTCTGCGTATGACGCAGGCGGCGTGAGCCGTGATCGGTCGGCATCGGGCCCTGCAATGTGCAGGGCCTTTCTGCTGATGGCTGGGCCCCGCCAAGACTACATAGGAGGCCCCATCAGCACTGAGACCCGCATCAACGAGCGCATACGTGTGCCTGAAGTCCGCTTGATCGGACCGAACGGTGAGCAGGTAGGCATAGTGCGCATCGAAGATGCACTCCGCGTCGCCGCGGATGCCGATCTCGACCTCGTCGAAGTTGCACCAGCCGCCAAGCCCCCGGTCTGCAAGATCATGGACTACGGCAAGTTCAAGTA
>NZ_JBOGDD010000083.1:0-6396 GCF_050701675.1 Mycobacterium sp.
GTCCAGCAACGCGGTTTGGTACGTCCGCTATTCCCGATCTCACGAATCCACCTTGTCGACACCCGGGGCGACCGCGACGTCAGTCGGCGGCGAGTCCGCATTCGCGACGAGCCGCGACAGGACCGGAAAGGCGACCCGCGCTGACAGCCACAACGAGCTTTCCTCCTCGGGCGTCAGCGTCGCGAGCAATTCCGTCAGGCGTTCCCGACGGAGTCGCTTCCGGTCGTCGAGCAGCGCCTGACCGCGCTTGGTGATGCCGATGAGGGCAGCACGCCCGTCGTCGGGGTCGGCGAGTCTGGCCACCAGATCGTGGCGTTCGAGCCTCTGGATCAATTGAGTCATCGACGGCTGGCTGATCCCTTCCTTGGCCGCGAGCGTGGTGAGCCGCATGGGACCTTCGCGGCACACCCTGTTCATCGCGAACGCTGCGGATGCGCTCAAGTCGGAGCGGTCGGTGAGAAATCGGGCCGTGATGTCCAATGCCTGGTCGAGAAACTCACCGACGCAATTACTGACATCCCCATCAGGCGGACGTTTTTCCACGACGTACATATATCACGCGCACTATGTAGCAGCAATCGGCGGAGTCCTCGCACAGCGGTTTGACAGAAACGGTTCGCGGCCCTCACCCACGGGGCTCAGGGCTTGAGATTGATTGTCTTGCAAGGTATTCGGTCCCGACGTGTCGATTGAGCGGGTGAGCCAAGGGCTGGGCACGGTCGAAACTACATTGTCTCAACTATGTATTGACCGAAGTCAACGTCGAATGGAGCAGGCCTTGAGGTAACTTACCCACATGGTCCGCCCTGCGCAGACGGCGCGCAGTGAGCGCACTCGCGACGCGCTGCGGCAGGCGGCCCTGGTCCGGTTCCTGGCTCAGGGCGTGGAGGACACCTCCGCTGAGCAGATCGCCTCGGACGCAGGCGTCTCGCTGCGAACCTTCTACCGGCACTTCACGTCGAAACACGACCTCTTGTTCGCCGACTACGACGCGGGGCTGGAGTGGTTCCGGACGGCGCTTGCGGTGAGGTCGCCGGACGAATCGCTCATCGACGCCGTGCACTCGGCGATCCTCGCGGCGCCGTACGACGCCGCGGCCGTGCCGAAGATCGCGGAGCTGCGGTCTCGGGAGCTCGACGCCGGGCGCATCGTGCGCCATATCCGGCAGGTCGAGGCCGACTTCGCCGAGGCGGTCGAGGAGTACCTCACCCGCGACGAACCGCCTGCGCCGGGTACCGATGGTCGGTTGCGCGTGACCGTCACCGCCCGCTGCATCGCCGCGGCCGTCTTCGGCGCGATGGAGGTGTGGATGCTCAGCGACGATCGGTCGCTTCCGGAACTCGCGCGGCTGTGCCGTACGGCGCTCGAGGCGGTGGCGGCGGGCATCAGCGACGAGAAGTGACCAAGTTTCGTCAATATTGACAAAACTTGTGCGTCGTGCCAGCCTCGGACGATGGCGGACTTCGACGCGATTGTCATCGGTGCAGGCCACAACGGGCTTGCGGCGGCGGCCCTTCTGCAGAAGGCCGGCGTGCGGACCCTCTGTCTGGACTCGAAGCTCTATGCCGGCGGAATGGCCTCCACGGTAGAGCTTTTCGACGGATACAAGTTCGAGATCGCCGGGTCGCTGCAGTTCCCGACTTCTGCGAAGGTCAGCGACGAACTCGGGCTCGATGAGTTGGAGACCGTCGACCTCGACGTGATGTCGGTGTCGCTGCGGGGGGTCGGCGACGAGCCCGTCGTCTACTACACCGATCCGATGAAGCTGCTCACGCACCTCAACGACGTGCACGGCGCCGATGCCGTCAACGGCATGGCGGGGTTGATGGCATGGAGCCAGGGCCCGACGAGGGCGTTGGGCCGGTTCGACGCTGGGCAGCCACCGAAGACGATCGACGAGATGTACGCCTGTGCGCAAAACGAATTCGAGCGCGCGGCGATCACCGACATGTTGTTCGGGTCCGTTACCGACGTCCTCGACAGGTACCTGCCCGACGCCGAGAAACACGGCGCACTGCGGGGAATGCTCTCATTCCTCGCCGTCAACACCACCTACCGTGGGCCCGCCACGCCGGGCAGTGCGGCGGCTTTGGCGTACGGCCTGGCGATACCCGACGAGAACGCCAAGCTCATGAAGAAGCTCCGCGGCGGAATAGGCGCGCTCACAGCACATCTCGTAGAGGTGCTGAAGGCGGGTGGAGGGGAGCTGCGGCTACGCAGCAAGGTCGAGGAGATCCTGGTGGCCGACGGTCGGGTCACCGGCGTCCGGTTGGAGGACGGCACGACGATCGACGCGGCCATCGTGGTCTCGGGAATCGCGCCGGATCTGACGGTGACGAAGCTGCTCGACCCGAACGTGGTGCCGTCGGAGGTTCGCGATCGGTTCGCCCGCGTCGATCACCGCGGAAGTTATCTCCAGATGCACTTCGCTCTGGACGGCATGCCCACCTTCGCCGAGCCCTACGACATGCTCAACGATCCCGAGATGCAGTCGGCCATCGGACTCTTCAGCACGCCGGAGGAGCTGCAGCAACAGTGGGAGGACAGTCGCCGGGGGATCGTGCCCGCCGACCCAGCCATCGCGATTCAGTTCCCGTCGGTGCACGACCCCAACCTCGCGCCGGAAGGCAAGCACGCCGTCTCGGCGTTCTCGATGTGGTTCCCCATCGATTACCAGGATGCGTCCTACGGCGACCTGAAGGTCGAGATGGGCCGCCGGGTCATCGACAAGATCACCCGTGTCGCACCCGACTTCGAGGCGAAGATCATCCGGCACACCACGTTCACGCCGCGGCACATGGGCACGATGTTCGGCGCCCCCGGCGGCGACTACTGCCACGGCCTCATCCATCCAGAGCAGATGGGGCCGAACCGGCCGGGGCCAAGGGGTTTCACCGATCAGCCCATCCCGATCGGCGGGTTCTACCTGGGCAGCGCAGGGTGTCACGGCGGGCCGGGTATCACGTTCATTCCTGGATACAACGCCGCCGTGCAGGCGATCGCCGACGCGCGCTAGTCGTCTTCGTCCTTCGAGGTCGCCCCACCCTCGTCGGCCCAGTCCGTCCTGTCGTCGGCGCCCTTCGCCGGGTCGCTCTGGACGTCCTCGCCGCCGGCCGGGCCGGAGGCCGACTCGCTGGTCTTGGGGTCTGTGCTACTCACAACCACGGTGGTACCCACATCGTCGGGCTCGGAAACCGTCAACACGGCCTCGCGGATTTCGGGCACCTCATCCTCGAAGCGGTGTTCGAGCATTCGCAGCGACTTGGCGACGGACGACTCCACGCTGTCGCCCACCAGGTCGACACTGGCGATGACGAAAATCTGTTTGGGTCCGATGAACTCGGGACGAAGGAAGCGGACGGAGGCGACTTCGGGGAAGCTCGCGAGCTTGTCGCGAAGCGCCTGCTGCAGCCGCGCAGGACCGGCCTCGCCGGTGAGGAAGATCCGGTTGCGGTTGATGAGCACCACGGCCACGCCCCCGAGCAGAAGCCCGACCAGGATTGAACCCAGGCCATCCCAGACCACGTCACCGGTCAACTGGTGGAGCAGGATGCCGAGGAACGCGATGACGATGCCGATCAGCGCTGCGCTGTCCTCCGCGAAGACGGCGCGCACCGTCGGGTCCGACGTCTCGAACGCGTACTCGAGCACGTCGCTTTCGAAAGTTCTTGCATCACGCCGGAGTTGGCGGATGGACTGCAACAGGGAGATGCCCTCCAAGACGAACGCGACCGCGAGGACGACATAGGCGACCCGGTAGTCTTCGCCGCCGTCGGAGCCGTGCAACAGCTCGGTGATGCCCCGCCAGATCGACACGGCGGCACCGACGACGAACAGTCCCACCGCGGCGAGCAGCGACCATACGTAGGCCTCTCGCCCGTATCCCAGTGGTCTGCTCTCGTCGGCGTCGCGGATGCTGCGCCGATTGGCGACGAGGAGGAAGACCTCGTTGCCGGTGTCGGCCCAGGAATGCGCCGCCTCGGCGGTCATCGAGGCCGAACTGGTCAGTACGGCCGCGGCCGTCTTCGCCAATGCCACCACGAGATTCGCTGCGAACGCGACGAGTACCGTCAGCGTGCTGCCGCCACCCGTCTTCACCACCGCGGGTCAGTCGCCCCGGCGTTGGAGCTGGGCCATCCAGTCGCCGGGCAGGCGTTCCGCGGGCCCGGGGACCGTCTGGTCGACCGGATGACACTCCGGCGGAGCGAGTTCCGGTCCGTCGTAGTACTCGTTTTCCTCGTAGTTCCAGAACCAGTCCTCACCCGGCTCGAACGAGCGGATGATCGGATGGCCCGATTCGCGCCAGTGCGCGGCGGCGTGCCGAGCCAGTGAGTCGTCGCAGCAGCCGATGTGCCCGCACGCCGTGCAGCGGCGCAGATGAAACCACCATCCGCCCGCCGCGTCGCATTCGACGCAACCTGCCCCGCTGGGAGGGATGGTCGGGTTCACCGCATCGCTCATGGTGATGGAGCCTAATCGTGTCGGGGCAACGTGGCGCGCAAGGCTTTCGCTCACGACAATCTGATCACGGTGAGCTAAAACATGAGCACGGGACCAACCAGCAGTTTCCAGTGTCGACGTGCGCCGATGTGTATGGGGGTGCGTTGACAGCTAACGGGTGCCCTTCTAGCGTCCCGCCCAAGTCGACTCGGACGGGAATGCGCGTGAACTCGATCGCCTGGTCCAAGCCCGCCTTTGCCATGGGGGACTTCTTCGTCCTCGCCGGCGAGACCTTGGCAGGGATGTTTCGGCGGCCGTTCGCGTGGCGCGAGCTCATCGAGCAGATCGCGTTCGTCGCCAGGGTGTCGATCTTTCCGACCATCATGCTGTCGATTCCGTACACCGTACTGATCGTGTTCACGCTCAACATCGTTCTCCTCGAGATCGGCGCAGGTGACCTCTCCGGAGCCGGTGCTGCGCTGGCGTCGGTCACCCAGGTGGGCCCAGTCGTCACCGCGATCGTGGTCGCGGGGGCCGGATCGACCGCGATGTGCGCGGATCTCGGTGCCAGGACGATTCGCGAGGAAATCGACGCCATGAAGGTGATCGGCATCAACCCCATCCGGGCCCTCGTGGTGCCACGCGTCCTCGCCGCCACGTTCGTGGCGCTGATGCTGTACTCGGTGGTGGCCATCGTCGGCCTCACCGGCAGCTACGTCTTCGTGGTCTACGTCCAGCACGTGACACCGGGTGCGTTCGTTGCGGGCTTGACGTTGTTGACCGGGCTACCTCAGGTCGTCATCTCCCTGGTGAAGGCATTGCTGTTCGGCCTCTCCGCCGGCCTGATCGCCTGCTACAAGGGGCTTTCCGTGGGCGGCGGCCCCACGGGTGTCGGCAACGCGGTGAACGAGACCGTCGTCTTCGCCTTCATGGCGCTGTTCCTGATCAACATCCTGGCCACCGCCATGGGCGTCAAGGTGGCTCCGTCGTGAGTCCGGGCAACAGACTCGTCGACGCGACGCGCAACCTCGGCGAGCAGACGGCCTTCTACGGCAAGTCGCTGGTCTTCACCGGCGACGCGGTGCGGCGGTACCCGGGTGAGGTGCTCCGTCTGATCGCCGAAATGGGCCTGGGCACCGGCGCACTCGCGGTGATCGGCGGCACCGTCGTCATCATCGGCTTCCTGACGTTGTCCACGGGCGCGCTGATCGCGGTGCAGGGCTACAACACGCTGTCCAACGTCGGGATCGAGGCGTTGACCGGATTTCTGTCCGCCTTCCTCAACGTGCGCTTCATCGCGCCTGCGACGGCCGGGGTCGCGCTGGCCGCCACCATCGGGGCGGGCGCCACCGCGCAGCTGGGTGCGATGCGGATCAACGAGGAGATCGACGCCCTCGAGGTGATGGGCATCCGCGCCGTCACCTATCTCGTCTCGACAAGGATCATCGCGGGTGTCGTCGTCGTGATCCCGCTCTACACCGTCGCGATGCTGATGTCGTTTCTCGCGACCCGGTTCGGTACGACGATCATCTACGGCCAGTCCCGCGGGGTATACGACCACTACTTCACGACCTTCCTGCGACCCAGCGACCTCGTCTGGTCCTTCGTCGCCGCCCTGACGATGGCGGCGGCGGTGATGGTCGTGCACACCTACTACGGCTTCACGGCCTCCGGCGGTCCGGCGGGCGTCGGTGAAGCGGTCGGCCGGGCTGTCCGAACCTCGATCACCGCAACGGTTTTCGTGCTGCTGTCCATCACGCTGTCGGTGTACGGGCAGTCCGGAAACTTCAACCTCGCGGGCTGACGACGATGGCCAACGGCTCCCGCCGCGAGAAGATCGATCCCATCTGGTGGGCGCCCATCCTGCTGATCATCGTGGTCGCGGTGGTGGCCACCACCGCCCTGCTCTTCTCGGGAACGTTGAAGGACACCGTCCCCCTGACGCTGGTCTCAGAC
>NZ_JBOGDD010000084.1:0-7455 GCF_050701675.1 Mycobacterium sp.
CTCGTGCTCGACGGTGTCGTTGTGGGTACTTTGCATCTGGTTCAAGAGGTCGGCGACAGTGTAGTCCGCCGTCGCGCGGGCCCGTACCGGCACCGTGTTGATCAGCAAACCCACGATCGAATCGGAGCCCGCCAACTCGGCAGGCCGTCCCGAAACCGCAGTGCCGAAGGCCACGTCGCGCTGGCCGGTCAGCGCCATCAGCAGCTGCGCCCATGCGACCTGGAGCACCGTGTTCACCGTGGTGTGACAGGAGCGCGCCAGCTCGCCGAGGGCGCGCGTCGTCTCGGCAGACGCCCGATACGATTCGACGCATCGCGGCCCCAACTGAACCTGCGGGGCGACCAGGGTAGGGGTGTGGAACCCGTCGAACACCTCGCGCCAGGCCGCTCGTGCCGCGTCGCGATCCTGACCGGCCAGCCAACTGACGAAGCTGCGATACGACCCGGCTGCGGGCAGCCGCTGGCCGAAGTAGCTGGCAAAGATCTCCTGCATCAGGATCGGTAGCGACCAGCCATCGATGACGATGTGGTGGAAGGTCACCACGAACCGGTGCTGGTTGCCCGCGGTACGGATCAGTGCCGCCCGGAAGGTCGGCCGGTTTGCGAGGTCGCAGACCGCGGCGCGCTCGGCGGCGCACAACTGGTGAATCTCGTCGTCGGGCTCCCGGTCGTCTCCCCGCAGATCCAGATACCGCCACGGCATCACCGGCTCGGCGGGGATGATCTGCACCGGCTCACCGAATTGCCCGCAGAAGCGGGCCGCCAGGTTGGGATGGCGACGAACTACGGTGCGCAGTGCATCGTGCAGACGATCCTGATCGAGGACTCCGCTGACGGTGATGTCCAGCTGCACCGCGTACACGTCAACTCTTGCGGTATCTCCATGCCCCTGAACGAGCGTCGAGTGGAAGAGCAATCCTTCTTGCATTGGGGTCATTGGCAGTACGTCGGCGATCCGGTACTCCTGGGCCAGCTCGTCGATCTGCTGCTGGTTCAGCTGCGCCGGCGCGATGTCAGATGGAGTCAGCCCGCCACCGCCGGAGCGGACGTGGGCGCAGATCCCGGCCAGCGCCTCGAACCACAACTGGCTCAACCGCTTTACCCGTCCCTCGTCGACCGACGACGGCGCCCACGTCCAGGCCGCTTGCAGGCACGGACCGGTGTCGGTGTCCATGGCGCCGGCGTTGAGCTCCAGGGTGTGCATCAATGGCATGGCCACCGCCGAAGCCGCGTCGGCAACCGCCAGGCCGTCCTGATTGATCTGCCACAGCTCCTCGGACAGGAAGGCAGCACCTGCGCCGAGGCGCCCCAGATAGTTGAACCCGATAGTCGGATCCAGTCCGGACAGCTCCACGTCGGGGTTCGAGTACCGCAGCAATCCGTAGGTAAGACCCTCGGGCATGGCACGCAACTGTTCCTTGGCGTCCTTCACCACCGTTCCCAGCGCCGCACTTCCGGCGATCACCTCGCCCCAGCTCAGATCGCCCACGGAAAGCGAGACCGGGTACTTGGTGGTGAACCAGCCCACCGTGCGCGACAAGTCGACATCGGGGCCCAGTTCCTCGTTGCGGCCGTGGCCCTCAACGTCGATGCCGATCGGATCACTGCCAGTGGCCAGTCCCTCCGTCCACGCCAACCCGAACGCGATCAACAAGATGTCGCCCACCCCGGCGTGAAACGCCGCGGGCACCTCACCGAGCAACTGGCGGGTGGTTTCGGCGTCCAGCGACACCGACAGGCGCCCCGCACGAGCGTAGGTGTCCACCGCAGGTTGCACCGCTGGCAATGCGAGCGGAGTCGTCAGGATCTGCTGCCAGGCATCGGCCTGTGCGAGTACCTCGGAGCTGCGCGCGTGTGCGTTCAGTATCGAGGACCAGCGGGCGAATGACGTGCCCCCGGTCGGCAGCACCACCGGCTGGCCGGCGTTGTGCAAGGCCCACGCAATGTTGATGTCTTCCAACCGAATTCGCCACGATACCCCGTCGACGGCCAGGTGGTGGATCATCAACGCCAACTGCCCGGTGCCGGGTACCCACAGTGCTGACAGCATCCTGCCCGCGGCCAGATTCAGCCGCGACCGCGCCGCCTGCAGCGCCTCATCCGACAACGCGTCCACCGAAAGCAGGCAGTCGCAGGCGTTCACCGCCCCCACTTCGGGCACCGACAGCGACCAGCCGCCGACACCATCGGTCGATTCGCTCTCGGCGTTCGCGTCATCGTCTACGTGCAGCCGCAACGTGGCATGGCGATCCAGCAGGGCCTGCACCACTACCACCGCGTCGGCCTCGCTCACTCCGGCCGGGGCCTTCAGAACCACGGTCTGGTTGAACTGGTCGATCGGACCCTCGACGGTTTGCAGCCACCGCATGATCGGGGTGGGCGTCACCGGTCCCGTGTCCTCGTCGACCGGCCCGCCCTGGGCGCCGACCACGTCGGCCACCGCCGCCAACCGGGCCACGGTCTGCTCGACGAACACGTCACGCGGGCGGCACAGCACGCCTGCCGCGCGGGCGCGCGCCACGACCTGCATCGAGAGGATGCTGTCCCCACCCAGGGCGAAGAACGAGTCGTTTACTCCGACCCGCTCCACACCCAGCACCTGGGCGTAGATGTCGGCCAGCACCTCCTCGACCGCGGTGGCAGGGCCCCGGTATTCGCCCCCGTCGCCGCGGTACTCCGGGGTCGGCAGTGCGTGCTTGTCGAGTTTGCCGTTGACCGTCAGAGGGAGTGCCTCCAACACCACCACCGCGGCCGGAACCATGTACGCCGGGAGCCGCTTGGCCAACGCACTGCGCATCTCGGCGGGATCGGCGGTGCCGGTGACGTAACCAACCAGACGCTTGTCGCCAGGGCGGTCTTCTCGGGCCATCACCGCTGCCTGTTTCACCCCGTCCAGGTTGGCCAGCGCTGTCTGGATCTCGCCCAGTTCGATGCGGTAGCCACGAATCTTGACCTGTTCGTCGGAACGCCCCAGGTATTGCAGCTGCCCATCGTCGTCCCACCGCACCAGGTCGCCGGTGCGGTACATGCGCGCCCCTGGCTTGCCGAACGGGCAAGCCACGAACCGTGCCGCGGTCAACCCCGAGCGCCGCGCATATCCGACGGCCACGCCGGCACCGGCCACGTACAACTCGCCGACTACACCCTCAGGGGCTGGACGCAGCCACTTGTCCAGGACGAACAACGCCGCGCCGGGTACCGGCGAGCCGATCGGAGCCACCCCCGATCCTGCTGTCAGGGGTGCGCTCATCGCCGCGTAGATCGTGGTTTCGGTCGGGCCGTAGGCGTTGATCATCAATCGCCCGTTGATCGCCCACCGGTCCACGAGCTCCGTCGGGCAGGCTTCCCCGGCCACGACCAGCGTGGCCGACTCCAACCGCTCCGGCGAGAGCATGCCTGCCGCCGAAGGGGTTTGGCACAGGACGTTCACCTTCTCGGCGACCAGCAGGTTGTGCAGGTCGCCCGGTGAGGTCGCCACCGTCTCCGGGACGACCACCAGCCGGCCACCGTGCAGCAACGCACCCCAGATCTCCCACACCGAGACGTCGAAGACCATGGAATGCCACTGCGACCACACCTGTCCCGGTCCTGCGGGCAGGGCGGCATGCAGTTGGTCAAGCAGCTGCGTGACGTTGTGGTGCGTGACGGCGACGGCCTTGGGGACACCGGTGGTTCCCGACGTGTACGTCATATACGCCAGGTCGTCGGGGGCCGGCATCGGCAGCCCGCTGCTGGGCTGCGGGTCCAGGGCGGGATCGTTGACGTCGACGACCGAGACGTCTGCCCCGTTCAACCGCGAGCGCAGGCCCGCGGTGGTGACCGCGGCGACCGGCGCGGCGTCGGAGATCATGAACTCGATCCGCGCATCGGGATGCGCGGGGTCCATCGGCAGATACGCCGCCCCGCACTTGAGCACCGCCAGGATCGCCACGATCGCCTCGGCAGAACGCGGAATGAGCAGCGCCACACAGCGTCCCGGTCCGGCGCCGTGGCCGACCAAGACGTTCGCCAACCGGTTGGCCGCCTCATCCAGCTCGCGGTACGTCCACGAACGCTCCCCACACACCAAGGCCACCGCATTCGCGGCCGTGACCACCTGCGCGGCGAACGACTCCGGAATCGACACCGGCGCGGAGACCAGATCGGTCAATACCGCCCGATTGCCCCACTTGTCCAGCACGTCGTGCTCGTCGTCATCGAGCAGATCGATGGACAACAACCGCCGTGCCGGGTCACCGCTCATGATTCGTCCCCCAACCATCTGCGGTCACGGGCTCGAAGACCCGGGGCAACCGCTCTCGCCCAGCTTTCTCGGCCTGGCCGCGTGGAAGAGTCAGTGTCGAATTCGACATCGAAGACCCGACGCGTAGCCCGGCACCCCTGCACCTGAAAATATAGCTGTGTAATCGTGGTTTTGTTTGCTGTTGGTGGAATTGGTCGCCGCCAATTCGCACACGGCAGTCCGGCCGTGACGATCGGATAACTCGGGTACCCGAAGTCGGTGTCGAACGATTGGTCGCGGCCGGTGGCGCGGTAGCCGGGCTGAACTACGAGTGTCGGTTCTACAACGTGTCGGCGTAATGGGATGTGCAGCCGGCAAGCAAGCTTGAGTCGACGCCGTCACCCGCGAGGGCATGACGACGAGGGCACAACGAATGAGAAGACCGCGCCCTCGACGACGTGATGCCGAACAGTCGAGCCAGGGGCGTGGGTTGATCGTCGTCTCGCGGGCGAAGACTCCGAAGCGCTCGATCATCCGCTCGGCCGGTGCGGGTGATCCGTTTGCGTGAGGCGACCCGAATTCGGGAGACGGCGACTGAATGTGGCGTGCAGCAATTCATGGCCCGTGCACACCAGCGTGACGGCGTTCGCTGATGCGCAATTCCGTTAGCGTCCATTCTCGGCTCGGATCAGCAAAGTCCCGGTGTGTCGGAATTCTTTCCCTAGGTACGTCATCATCACCTCGAGGAACAGTTGCCAGTGTTTCGCGGGTCAATACGAGCAAATCCGAGTGCTTCCCGCAGGTGCGTTTCGTGGTAGATCACATCCACGGCTTCGTCGGCCGCGGCGGGTTCGAGGCTGCCCCCGGTCAGCGGCGAGCAACACGTCGTGACATCGTCGGTGAGAAGGAGAGTGGGACGCAGGCCATGCACCACGCTTCCCGCACGTATTGACAGATATCGCTGTATCGAGAGACGTCGATGCAAGGGAGAACGCATGTCACAACTGCCCGTCGCGGTGATCGGTGCCGGCCTCCAGAGCTTGGCTGCTGCAGCACATTTGGTGGAACGCGGGATCGAACCGGTGCTGCTCGAGGCCGGCGGCGCCCCGGCAACCCCGCAGACGCTGTCACCGTCACCGTCACTGATGGGCAACCCGACCACGACATGACCACCCCGGATACCGCGCAGCCCAACTCTCCGACCGAGGCAGGGCTCCGCCGTGTCCTGATCACCTTGTGCCTCACCCAGATCACCAGCTGGGGCGTGCTCTACTACGCCTTCCCAGTGCTGTCGGTGCAGATCACCGCCGACACCGGCTGGTCGCCACCGGCGGTCACCGCCGCGTTCTCAGCAGCCCTGGTCACCTCAGCGGTGGTCGGCATCTGGGTGGGCCGTCAGCTGGACCGCCGTGGGCCGCACGCCATCATGACGACCGGCTCGGTACTGGGCCCGGTCGCACTGCTCGCGGTGGCGTTCTCCCCGAACATCGCCTGTTTCGTGGCCGCGTGGATCGCGGCCGGGGTCGCCATGGGCGCCGTGCTCTACCCACCCGCGTTCGCCGCGCTGACCCGTTGGTACGGCCCACGCAGCGTCGGAGCGCTGACCATCCTCACCCTCGTCGCCGGGCTGGCCAGCACGGTGTTCGCACCATTGACCGCGGCCCTGGGGCGCCACCTGGATTGGCGTACCACCTATCTCGTCCTCGCGGGCGTCCTGGCCGTGATGACGATTCCCGCTCATCTGATCGGGCTGCGCCAACCCTGGCCACCGGCACCGCAGCGTCATGCCGCCGGGTCGCCGAACCGCATCGCGCGCAGCCGTGCCTTCATCGCGCTGACGATCGCGTTCGCCTTGGCGACGTGCGCGTCCTACGCGATCATCGTCAACCTGATCCCCTTGATGACCGAACGCGGCATCAGCGCCCAGGTCGCCGCCGTGGCGCTGGGTCTGGGCGGCGCCGGCCAGGTGCTGGGCCGGCTTGGCTACCGCGCTCTGGTCCGCCGCCTCGGTGTGCGAGCTCGCACGGTCGTGATCTTCGCCGCGATCGCCGTCACCACCGCACTTCTGGGCGTCGTCACCTCGATGTCCGCATTGATCGCCGTGGCGGTCCTCGCAGGCTTTGCGCGCGGCATCATGACGCTGTTGCAGGCTACGGCGGTGAACGACCGTTGGGGGCCAACGCATTACGGCCACCTCAGTGGCATCCTGTCCGCACCCGTCTCGCTGACCACCGCGCTGGGCCCATGGATCGGCGCGGCCCTTGCGAGCCTCCTGCACGGGTACGGACCCATGTTCCTGGTACTCGGTGGGGTGGGCGTCGCCGCGGCACTGATGGGCGCCGCATCCGTGCCACCGCGCCCGTCTGACGACAGCTCGGCCGGCTCACGGCCCCCACGGGTGTCTGACCGATAGTGCGCGTTGCGTCCGCTCGACGGCGTAGCAGCAGGTGGGGTCCAGAACCAGACATAGAGCGTGTCGACGCGCATGCTCACCTCGGCGGTGCGGTGCCCGACGAGCTGTGCGCCGAGCAGCGTGCCGCGTTGTTTGACCTTGCCGTTCACCGTCAGCCAGATTCCCCTTTGTGGCCAATGCCCTCAACGGGATTCTGTCCAACTACGACGACTTCGGGTCGGGCGCGGTCGTGTGGTGCACCGGGACTCGTGGCAAAACCGCGGCACCGAATTCAGCCCGACGCCGAGGCACCCGAATCTGGCGCACCGCGAAAACACGTGTACCACAACATCCCTCTGGCTTCCTTCCCCGGGACGGTGCACCGGTGATCGGCTTCGGCGTGACGGCCACGATGTTGCCGTGGTCGACGACCCGCAACCAGTTCGGCAGCTGCCAGGTGATCCGGCGCGCCCGCCGGACGGGTATCTCGGGGCGAGCGTTCCGCGTCGCGACGGTCGGGCTTCCGCCTTCCAGTGTCACAACTGCGCGTTCAAGCGAGCTCAGGTCGGCAGCGCTGACGCCCAAAAACGCTGGCGGTCAACGGGAATCTTTGCCTACCTGCCAGCAGTAAATGGCCAGTGTCGTGGTGGTGACGCGCCGGGGCGGGCAGGCGCCCGCCTGGCGATTCCGTCAGTTCGTCCTACCGTGGAATTACCGTTAACCGCCCTAAAGAGTAGTGATCTCATGTCGACTGAAACCCGCGAAGAGCGGCTCATGCGCCGCATCATCGATCTGTATCTCAACGACCAGCAATTCGCCGATGCTCGGCCGAGCGAGGCGAT
>NZ_JBOGDD010000085.1:0-12136 GCF_050701675.1 Mycobacterium sp.
TACCCGCAGTGTGATCGACGAACCGTTGGTCCCGTCGGCCCGCAGAACGTGCTGCTGGACGAAGCCGCCGCCGAAGAACTGACGGTCGAGAATCTCGTAGGTCCGCTGTGTCGTGGTCGCGATGAACCACCTGATCACCTTAAGCGCCCGCACGCGGTCGTTGTCGTGGGCATCACCGCTGTGCCACACCGCGACGTCGTCGGCCCACAGCCTCTCGACGGCTTCGTAGTCGCCGCGTTCGATTGCCCCGAACAATCTGACTGCCACGTCCTCGGCCATCGTCATCTCCTCATCTCGTTGACCTCAATGGCGGTTGAGGTAGAACACTGGCTCCATGACTTCCGCGACACCGTCCATGGACCGTTTCGACGACGCCTATCGATCCGGCACCCCGCCATGGGTCATCGGCGAGCCGCAGCAGGCGATCGTCGACCTCGAAGCCAACGGCTTGATCCGCGGCAAGGTGCTCGACGCCGGCTGCGGCGCCGGTGAACACACGATCCTGCTGGCCCAGCTCGGATATGACGTGGTCGGCATCGACTTCGCGCCGAATGCCGTCGCGCGCGCCAGGGAGAACGCGGCGGCCAAGGGCGTCGACGCGCGCTTCGAGGTCGCCGACGCGATGAACCTCGGCACCGCATCGAAATACGACACCGTGGTCGACAGCGCCCTGTTCCACGTCTTCGACGAGGCCGACCGGGCGCGGTACGTGGCGAGTCTGCTCGGTGCCACCTCCTCGGGTGCCCTGGTTCACGTGCTGGCCCTGTCCGATGCGGGCCGCGGATTCGGGCCGCAGGTCAGCGAGTCCGACATCCGAACGGCATTCGGCACCGGCTGGGAACTGGAAGCGCTGGACACCGTCACGTACCGGGGAGTGGTCACCGACGTGCACGCAGACGCCATCGGTCTCGCGGTGGGGACCAGGGTCGACGAGCCGGCCTGGCGGGCGCGGGCCCGACGGCTCTGAGCGCTACGGGTTCTCATAGCCTGGATGTGATACCGCGAGGCGGTGACTGACGAGCGCCCGTAGACACCCCAACACCTCCGGTCCGTGGTCGTCGAGGTCGCCCGCGCGAATGGCCGCAGCCAGCGCTCGTTCATCGCCGAAGCCGAGCAGGTCCGGTGCGCCACTGGCGTCGAGCAACTCTCGCTCGACGGTACGCAGTACGTTGGCGGCGACGCGGGCGTGGAATTTGACGGAGCCCGTGCTGGAATCCTTGACGTCGGATTCCAGGAACTCTGCGACCGCCGCGACGAGCTCGGCCGCGGTGGGTCTGCCGTGAACGTCGGTCACGATGCCTCCAACAGCGCAAGCAGGTCGAACTCCGTTTCGCAGACGCGACGGCCGATCGCGGCGAGCTCGACGGATCGCGTCTGCCCCGACAGGTGGCGCTCCGCCTGGTAGCGGCAGATGACACCCCAGCGCAGCGTGGACAGCACCAGCCACCAGCGCATGGCGTCGCGATCGAGAGTCGTGCCCGAGGCGTCCTCGTAGGCATTCAGGAAGTCTTCGATGCTGCCGAGCCCCCCGGCCGCGAGCGACTCGGGCGCACCGAAGCGCCACGCCCTGATGCAGAACCACGCCAGGTCTTCGTACACCTCGCCGCTGTGGGTGAGCTCCCAGTCCAGCACCGCCGCCAGCTGGGCGGGTTGCTCACTGGTCTCGATGATGAGGTTGCCCATCCGGAAGTCGCCGTGCACGAGCACGTTCCGTGATGCGGCAGGCCGGTGGGCCGCCAGCCACCGGAACGTCCATTCGAAAGTGGCCGTCGTATCGCCCATTTCGTCGAGCTGGCAATGCCATTCGTCCAGCTGGTCGGAGACCTTCAGTCCGATGCCGGTCGGGTCGGCACGGTGGATGGCCGCGAGCGCCGTCGCGCATTGTCGGACGAGGTCGGCACGGGAGTCGTCGTCGAGGGCGCGCTGGATCCTGCGCACGATGGTCTCGCCGCCGATGAAGTCGCAGACGAGGAACGGATTGCCCAGTGGGCCAGAGGAATCGTCGGCAACCAGGACTGATGGCACCGGTGCTCCCGTGGCAGCCGCCCGGCCGAGCGCCGCCGCCTCGAGTTCCATGCCCGCATGAATCTCGTCGGGAGGCCCGATGCGCAGGATGAGCTCGCGCGACCCGGTGTCGGTGACCGCGTCGAAGGCCCACGTCGCCCGGCTCGCGCCGCCGGTCAGTACTCGCAGGTCGTCCACCCGGACGTCGCCGAGCGAGGGCGCCAGCACACCTGCAAGCGCTGGAGCCAGTTCCTCGGGCGTCACTTGCGGGAACCGAACTTGAACATCCGCTGCGCCACCCGTCGGATCTGAATCTCCTCCGCCCCCTCGGTGATCCGGTATCTGCGATGGTGACGGTAGATGTGCTCGAACGGCTCGTGGCGGCTGTAGCCGAGACCACCGTGAACTTGCATGGCCCGGTCGGCCGCCTCGCACACGAGTCGGTTGGCGCGGTAGTTGGCCATCGACACCTTGTCCGACACCTCCATGTGGTGGTTGCGGTCAAGGTGCCACGCGGCGTAATAGACCAGCAGTCGCACCATCTGCGCCTCGGCCTGCAGCTCGACGAGGGGCCATTGCACGGCCTGGTTCACCGAGAGCGGCTTGCCGAACACCACGCGCTCGCTCGCGTACGCGGCGGCCCGGTCGATGCAGTACTGCGCAGCGCCCAGACTGCTGGCTGCCTGACGAATCCTGTTCTCGTGCAGAAAGGTCTGGCCGACCTCCAGCCCGTGGTCCACCTCGCCGAGTATCGCGTCGGCGGGCACGTGCACGTCCTTCAGCTCCACCTCGGCGTGGTCGGTGGGCATGTTGAACGTCCACCAGTAGAAGGGCACCGTGAAGCCTGGCGTGTCGGTCGGCACCAGGAACGCCGTGATCCCGACCGCCTGCCCGGCCTCGCCGGACGTACGGGCGAAGACCAGGTCGTGGGTGGCCCTGTGCACGCCCGTGTTCCAGCGCTTGGTCCCGTTGATCACCCAGCCGCCACCGTCGGCCACGGCGGTGGTCTCCAGCCAGGTGGCATCGGAGCCGTGGTCCGGCTCGGACAGCCCGAACGCCATCGAGCGCTCACCGGTGAGCAGCGCCTCGCCCCACTCCTTCTTCTGCTGATCCGTCCCGAATCGGTCCATCATGATGACCTGGGGGAAGTTGCCAACGATCGACGACTCGTCCTGCAGGTCGTTGTGCAGCCCGAGACCCTTGTGCGCCAGGTGTTCCCGGATGACGGCCATGTCGAGGTTGGTGCCGTCACGTCCGCCGAATCGCGACGGCAGGCCGTAGCGCAGCCAGCCCGCAGCATCAGCCCTGCGACGCATCTCGTCGAGCAGATCCTCCCACGCCCGCTGTGGGATACCGCCGTTCTCCCAGTCGGTTCTGGCGTATTCGCGGCGTCGATCGAAGTACTGCATGTGCTCGGCTTGCAGCGGCTCTATCTCCGCCTCGATGAAGGCGTCCATCTCGGCCAGTAGACCCGGAAGGTGCTCGGGCAGGGCGAAATCCACACTGATTCCTTTCTGATGGGGCAACTCTCAAAAGCCGTACAGCGTCTTCTTCCAGATCGTCGACAGAGTCCGCACCGCGTTCTCGTCGGTGCTTGCGACTCCCAGCATGCCGGTGTCCTCGCGGAGATACACCGTGGTGAATCGCTCGAACAGTAGCGAGATGGCCAGCGCGGTGTGTTCGGGATCGAGATCTGCGCCGTAACCCTGCTCCTGCGCGTGCAGTACCGAGGACCGCACGATGTCGATGCCGAACCGGCGGAATTCGTTCTGCAGCGCGGCGAACCGTGGCCGAACCGCCGCGAGTTGGTCAACGGCGACCATGATGCCGATGTTCTGCTTGAACATGTTCCAGTACCCCGTCACAGCCGAGACGAAGAATTCGCCGTCCTCTGGCGAGTCCGGCAGGTGCATCTGCGGGCCGAGCGGTGCGACCACGTCGCGCAGGAACGACTCGGCCAGCACTGCCAGCAGGTCTTCCTTGTCGGTGTAGTACCGGTAGAACGCCGCAGGAGACTTGCCGGCCGCCGAGGTGATCTCGGTCAGTGTCGTGCCGTGGAAACCCCGCTCGGCGAACAACTTGCGAGCGGCGAGCTCGATGGCGTCGCGGGTCTGACGCCCCTTGGCGGTGAGTGACTCGGCAGGCACGGTCCGGCTCAGCTCAGGATGCGATCGCCGGCGCGCAGCAGTGCGCTCGGTAGGTCGTGGCCGACGGCCTTGCGGGCGACGTCGGCCGCGTGGATCGCCGCCTTGAGGTCGACGTCGACTCCGATCCCACTGTCGCGCAACAGGTAGACCAGGTCCTCGGTGGCGATGTTGCCGCTGGCGCCTGGCGCGAACGGGCAGCCGCCAAGGCCGCCAACCGACGAGTCTAGCCGCCTGACGCCCGCGGCGACGGCGGCATAGGCACTGGCCAGCCCGGCGCCGCGGGTGTTGTGGAAGTGGGCGCCCAGCGGCAGGTCGCCGATGATCGGCCGGAGCAGCTCGATCAGGGCGGTCACCCGTCGCGGCGTGGTGGTGCCGATGGTGTCGGCGATGGCGACCCTGTCCGCACCGATCTCGACTGCCGCGGTGGCGATGTCGAGCACGCGCTTGGGGTCAGTCGGCCCGTCGAACGGACAATCCCACGCGGTGGCGATGATCACTTCGATGGTCGCGTCGTTCTCGTGCGCGATGCGAGCGATGTCGGCGATCAGATCGGTGGACTCGGCGGTCGATCGACCGACGTTGGCGTGGCTGTGCGCGTCCGCGGCCGAGACCACGTATTCGATGGACCCCATCCCTGCGGCGATGGCCCTGCCCGCACCGCCGGGACCCGCCACCAGCGCGGAGAACTCGACGCCGTGGGACTCGCGCAGGCGCGGCAACTCGGCTGCCAGCGCCGCGGCGTCGGCGAGTGCGGGCACCTTCGACGGGGATACGAACGCGGTCGCCTCAATCTCACGGACGCCGGTGGCGACGACTGCCTCGAGGAGTTCGATCTTCGCCGACAACGGGATCGGATCCTCGATCTGCAGCCCGTCGCGCAGGCTCACCTCGCGAATCGTGACGAACTCTCCTGAAACGCTCACAACACCCCCTCCCTCCGCAGCGCCTCGAGCTCGTCCGCGGACCGGCCAAGCAGCCCGCCGTACACCTCGCCGTTGTGCTGGCCGGGCGCGGCGGAGCCCGCGAAGCGGATGGTCCCTGGCGTCTCGGACAACACCGGCACCACGCCGGGGCCCTTCACGTTGCGTTCGACCCTCTCATCCCAGTGATCGGCGATCATGCCGCGGGCCACCAGCTGCGGATCGGTGACCACCTCGGCGACGGTGTTGATGGGTCCGCTGATCACGCCGGCCTCGCCAAGGGTGGCGATGATGTCGGCGGGCTGCCGCTCGGCCGCCCATGCGGCGATGATCTTGTCGATCTCATCCTGATTGCGGCCCCTGGCAACGTGATTGACGAAGCGATCGTCGGTCGCCAGCTCGGGCTGGCCCATGGCGCCACACAGCCGGCGGAAGACGGTGTCTTGATTGGCCGCGATCACCACCCAGGTGCCGTCGGCCGTCGGATAGATGTTCGACGGCGCGATGCCCTCGAGCCTGGTGCCGGACGGCCCGCGGACGACACCGCCCACGTCGTAGTCGGGGATTGTCGACTCCTGGATGGCCAGGCATGCTTCGGTCAGGGCGGCGTCGACGACCTGGCCCTCACCGGTCACCGTGCGCCGGTAGAGCGCGGCCAGCGCGCCCTGCACGGCGAACATGCCCGCCAGGCTGTCGCCAAGCGATAGCGCCAGCCGCGGGGGAGGCCCGCCGGGGAAGCCGTTCATGTGCCGCAGCCCGCTGGCGGCCTCGGCGACCGACGCGTATCCGGCCTTCTGCGCCTCCGGCCCGGTCTGGCCATAGCCGGACACCCGCACCAGGATGATGCCCCGATTGCGTTCGCGCAGAACGTCGTAACCCAGATTCCACTTCTCCAGCGTGCCGGGCCGGAAGTTCTCCACGATGACGTCGGAGTGCTCGACGAGGTCGAGAAAGAGGGCACGGCCAGCTTCCATCCGCAGGTTCAGGGTGGCGGCCTTCTTGTTGCGGGCGTGCACCGTCCAGAAGAAGTGGTGGCCGTCGAGTTCGGCCTGACCCCAGGTGCGCAGCGGGTCGGGGGAGCCGGGTGGCTCGATCTTGATGACCTCGGCGCCCATGTCGCCGAGCAGGCGTCCCGCGAACGGTCCGGAGATCAGGGTGCCGACCTCGATGACGCGGATGCCGTCCAGCGGGCCCGTGCAATTCCCCGAGTCGCTGCGCTCGCCCCCCATAGCGGGGGGAACCCCTGCGCCGGTGACACTCACAGCGAGAACCCGTGCCGGTGTAGCCAATCCGTGCAGATCCCCACTGCTTCCCGGAGCGTGCCGCGTTGGTCGGGCCCGGAGTAGTAGTGGTTGGCGCCCTCGATCTCGCGCATCTCCTTGTCGGGATGCCCGATCGCCTCGAACAGTCGGCGGGTGTGGCTCGGCGTGCAGGCGTCGTCGGCGAGGTTGCCGATGACCAGCGCAGGCACGGCGATGTCGGGTCCGCAGGCCACGGCGTCACCGTTGGCGTCGTCGTAACTCCATTGTGAGAGCCAGCTGCGCAGAGTGCAGAACCGGGCCAGACCGACGGGTGAGTTGTTCACCACCTGAGGATCACCCAGGTAACAGGTGCCAGGGGTGCGGTCGTTCGGGTCGACGGTCGGATCCAGCCAGCGCGGGTCGGCCATCGTGCCGTGCACGACGAAGCCGAACTCGTCATCGGGTCGTCCCTCTTCGGAGAGCTTCGCCAACTTCTCTTTGACCCACTTGGTGATTCGTCGGTTGCGGTCGACCTGGGCCTGCCGGTACCGCTCGAGGAACTCCTGGCTGTACGGCGGCTGGTTCGGGTTGTCCGCGTTGTAGAGGTCGAGTTCGGGGTTGCGCGTGGACGGATCGGACTCGTCGAGAATGGAGGCGTCCAGCCATTCGGTCATGGTGCCGTGGCGGCTGATGTGCGCGGCAAGGAGCATGATGCCGTCGGCGGGGATCAGGCCGAGCTTGGTCAGGTCGGGACCGTCACCCGATGGGCTGGCCGTGATCGTGGGGCGTTGGGCCTGCTGCTGGTAGAACACCGACAGTGAACCGCCGCCGCTCCAGCCGGCCAGCACCACCTTTGAGTAGCCGAGGCGATTTTTGGCGTCCTTGATGCACTCGCCGAGGTCCTCGACGACCTTCTCCATCAGCAGCGCGGAGTCGGTGCCACGGAATCGGCTGTTGCAGTAGATGACGTGGTTACCCGCCCGGGCCAGGGCGTTGATCATCGGCAGGTAGGCGCCGCCACCGATCGGGTGCATGAATACCAGCACGGTATCCGATGGATTGTCCTTCGGCTTGAGCAGATAGCTCTCCAGAACGACGAGCTCGGCGACGCCGCCGTACACGTCGCGTGTCGTCGAGGTGTTCTGGTAGGCAACGAGATACGGGATGCGCTCGTAGTCGTGCTTGACGGGAGCCTTCTCGGTGGTGGTCATCAGTGCCCTCTCCTCTTCGCGCAAGCGCTCATCAGTGCTGCCCGAGATCGTTGGCGAGTACCTCGGCGGACGGGACCAGGCGACGGCGGGTGTCGACGGCGATCACCGACCAGTCCACGCGGTCGTACTCGTCGAACTTGCGGCGGGCGCGTTCGCGTGCCTTCTCCGGCGCACCGTGGTGAACCCCTTGTGGCGCATGCGAAACGAGGCCGGGCGGCATCGGGATGCCGTACAGCGAGCCGCTGTGGAAGAACGCAATCTCGTCGTAGTCGACATTGCGGTGGTACCAGGGTGTCCGCTCGGTGCCAGGCACGCCCTCGGCCCGCTTGGGCAGGAAGTTCATCACGTAGACCCCGGTCGCCTGCATGAACAGGTGCACGGTGGGCGGCAGGTGCACGCTGTCCGAGGTCACCACGTTGTAGTCGGCGATGTTGAACGTGAACGGGAAGTTGTCGCCGCGCCACCCCTCGACGTCGAGTGGATTGTGTTGGTAGAACAGGGTCGTCGGCCCACCATCGTGGACAAGGCGTACTTCGTACTCGTCCCGCCCGTCGTCGTCGATCGGTTCCGGCTCGGGCACTTCGATCTGTGAGGGATCGAACGGAAAGTGGCGACCCAGCTGTCCGGCAGGCGGCACCCGGAACTCGTCGGTGGCCTGGATCATCAGCAGCGTGGTCTCGCCGGAACCGCCCCCCTGGTCGCTCCGCTCCTGTCCCCGGGGATCGGGCACCTGACGCCACGTACACGCCTTCGGGATGTACACCCAGTCGCCCTCGCGGTAGCGCAGCGGACCGAACTCCGTCTCCAGCAGGCCGGCGCCCTTGTGCACGAAGAAGAGAACGTCACCGTCGACGTACCGCACGAAGTACGGCATTTCCTCGGTGCGCCGGGACAGCAGCACCAGGCAGTCGGCATTGGAGAACATCAGCAGCGGACCGCCGCTGGCATCGGTCGCGTCGGCGGGCTTCAGCTCGCTGGACAGCACGTCGACGGGTCGCAGCGGCCCGACCGATCGGTACGCCGTTGGGTCGTTGCGCCGGTAGATGTTGGCGGTCCGTCCAGTGAAGCCGCCGCGGCCCAGTTCGTCGTCCTTGAGGCCGTCGAGGTCGGCGTGCAGACGCCGCGGCGTCGTGCCCTTGCGGAGGTGGATGAACGATTCCATGGCTGTCTCCAATGACGTCGCGGCAGGGGTGGACGTTCAAAACTAAAACTGACATTACTTTTATCTTTGGCGATGAGCAAGGCCTAATTCGATGAGGGGTCGCCTTGGCTAGCGGTCGAAGTCGACGCGCACCGTCAGCAAATTCGTGCCGAACGTGCGCACCCCGAACGCGTTGAGCTGTGACTGCTCTCGCAGCCTGGCGTTGGGGTCGTCGTCGGGCACCAGATGTGCGGTTCCGTTGTGCCACTTGCCCCGTAGCCGCACGCGGACGCGCGGGTCGGCCTGAATGTTGCGGACGTACTGGGACTTCTCGCCGAATTCCGAGACGAACCAGAACCGGTCGCCGTCCACCTGGCCGCCGAGCGGGGTGCGACGGGGTTCACCGGACTTGCGGCCGGTCGTCTCCAGCAGCGTCTGGAAGGGCAGTCGGCGCATCAGTGGGTTGGCCACCCGCTTCTGGAAGAAAGTGGTCACTGCGGCATTGGGCATGGATCCCATTTCACACCACCGGTCAATGGGCAGCGGTCGCCGAAGCGCGCGCCGCGTCGATCGCCTCGGTGCGCATCGACTCACGCTCCTCGGTCGTCCACCTGGTGGTCGGCTCGATCACCAGCGAGGTCACGTCGTAACCCACCATCGTGAACACGTACTCGAGATATGGACGCTGGAAGTCCTGGAGCTCGGGGCTCGTCCCGTCGTAAGCGCTACTACGAGTCAGGATGAGCTGCAAGGGTTTTCCGTCGCCTAGCGCGCCGACGTGCTCGCCGCGATCGTTGAGCGTGAAGCTGGCCACGGGCTGAACGATGACGTCGATCCACGCCTTCAGCGCATGGGGGATGTTCCAGTTCCACATCGGGGACGACACCACCAGTCGATCGAACGCGCGCACCCGCTCGATCTCGGCGAGCACCCGCTTCCAGATCTTCTTCTGCTCATCGGTCACGGGCTCGCCGAACAGCGTCGCGAACTTGACGATCGCCGCATCACGGCCGAAGCGCAACAGCTCATCGCCCCAGACCGAGAAGCGTTCGACCTCGCCGCCCAATTCCTCCAGGTAGGCCGACGCCGCCTGCGAGGACAGGGCGTCGTCACCCTTGGGGCTGCCCTCCACCCATAGCACTCTGCTCTTCGCGCGAGCGCTCATCGCTGCGTCCGGGTCATACCATCGCCGTCCGCGGGATCTTCATCCCCAGTGCCAGCGCACCCGCGAGTTCCCGGCTGGTGTCGTAGTCGAAGACGACGTGACCGGAGATGACGTCGACGTCGCGCTTGAAGCGTTGCAGCGGGCTGTCGAGGAAGTGGGCACTCGCCCCGGAGGCCTCCGTCAGGGCGGCGATCACCGCGCGGGACTCGTGCACGATGTGCGCTGCGGCCATTCTCGCGTCACCGCGAACCGGCCGGGGGACCGAATCTCCCGAATTGACGATGTCCTCGATGGTGCCGACGGTGTCGGCCAGCAGTCCGCGCAATGCCCGCAGCCGCACCCGCGCCTCGCCGAGGTGAGCCTGGGCGATGGGCTTGTCCCTCTGCATCACGCCCTCATACGGCAGCACCCGTTCGGCCAACCGCTCCGCGTACAGCTCGCTCACGCGCTCTGCGCTGCCGAGGGCAGGCATCGCCGCCAGGAGGGCAAGCGCGGGGACCATGGGCCAGCGGTAGGTCGACGAGTCGTACAGGCTCGCGCCCGGCGCGGTGCCTCCGTAGATGTCGATGACCCTCACCAGCCGGTGTTCCGGTACGAACGCATCGGTCACGACCACGTCGTTGGAGCCGGTGGCGCGCATCCCGTCGGTGTGCCAGACGTCTTCGGTGGTGAAGTCGGCCGCGGGGAGCAGCGCCAGGGCGGGATAGATGCCATCGTCCGGGCCGCACAGTGCGCCGACGATGAGCCAGTTGCCCGCCATCACACCAGTGGCCCACGACCACCGGCCGGTGAGTCGGATGCCGCCGTCGACGGCCACGCCGCGGCCGGTGGGCGCCAGGGGGGCGGGCGCCAGGAATGGCCGCGTCGCGAAGGCCTCCTCCTGGGCCTGCTCGCCGAACAGCGCGAGCATCCAGTTGTGCAAGGTGTAGAAGCCGATGGTCCATGCGCTGGAGGTGCAGCCGTGGGCCATTCGGCGGACGGGATCGAGGATCGTGGGGAAGTCGGCCTGCTGGCCGCCGAAGCGCTTGGGCACCAGGAGTTCGGTGAGCCCCGTTGCCCTCAGGTCGGCGAGGGTGCCCTCGGGTAGGCGCCGGAGGTCCTCGGCTTCGCGGGCGCGTTCGGCCAATCTGCCCACGAATGCGTCGGTGATTCCGTCGATTGCCTGCATGTCGGCGACGCTACCATACCTAAAAGTATGGAAGCCGGTCTCAGCGCGCAAGCATGAGGTCTAGGAAGCGTTCACCACGGGCAGCGTCCCTGGCATCGGGCATTGCGCCCGAGAGGTGGAGGAAGCCGATGCCTGCCGCGAACGTCGCGTTGGCCCTCATCTCCGCCTCGTCGACGTCGAAGCCGTAGTCCACGAAGGCCTGGCGAACCGCGCGCAACAGCTTGCGGTCCGCGGCGCGCACGCTCCCGGCAACGGTTTCATCGGAACGCGCCCACTCCCGCATCGCCCGTTCCAACGTCCAATGCCGGGGACTGACCAGGGACGTCATCATCTGGGTCAGTCGCTCTCTGGGGGCCAGGCCGTCCATGTCGTCGAACGCGCGGCGATCCTCGTCCCGCAGTTCACCCCAGGATCGGATGAGGGTGGCGCGGTAGCTGGGCATGCCGTCGAAGTGCCAGTAGAAGCTGCCCTTCGTGACGCCGAGGCGGTCGCACAGCCGGTCGATCTTGAGCGCCTTGATCCCTTCCTCGGCGAGCAGTGCGTAGCCGGCCTGAATCCAGTCGTCGAGGCCGAGACGGTTGCCTGCGCTGCTGCGGGAACTCGTCACGAGCAGCAGCCTACGGCTCCGAAAACCCGCTCGACTGACGGTCGCGTCACTCCTCGTGACCGTGTCCGGGTTGGCTCGTGACGCTGGCCGCGTGTTTTACTGCCTACTACAAGTTATTACTCAGGTCCTCCTGCTATGTGGGCGGGCGCGGCTGACGGAGATGATTCGGATGCCGCATGGGCGATCTCAGATCGCAGCGGAGTGGGCGACATACCCGTAACAGGAACTGGACGGATTCGTAGATGTTGTTTGACGGAACACTCGGACGCTTTGCGCGCCGACTGCTGGGCGTGACCGCGGCTCTGATGCTTCTGCCGGGAATGATCGGCGTCCTCGGCGGCAGCGCGACTGCGGGAGCGTTCTCGCGCCCCGGCCTGCCGGTGGAGTATCTGCAGGTTCCGTCTGCGGGCATGGGCCACGACATCAAGGTGCAGTTCCAGAGCGGCGGCGCCAACTCACCCGCCGTGTACCTGCTCGACGGCCTGCGTGCCCAGGACGACTTCAACGGCTGGGACATCAACACCCAGGCGTT
>NZ_JBOGDD010000086.1:0-4804 GCF_050701675.1 Mycobacterium sp.
CACCGACCGAGAGCTAGCGCAACTGCGATCCACTATCACCCGTAACGAGGTCCATGCGGCGAAGCTGCGGGATCAATCCACCCGCCCCAGCGCCGAAGACATCGCGGGGCGGCTAGCCAACGCGCCGGAGCGTGTGCCAGTGGGTGACGGCCTGCCACTCTCACCGGAGCATGTCGCCGCCAACGCGAAGGCGTTGCACGGAATCCTGGCGGGCACACCCGATCCGGCGACGCGCGCGCTTGGCGAACAGTTCGAAACAGTATGGTGTACAACAGAGTTCGTAGTAGAGGCGTTCTACGCGGAGTGGCCCGAGCTGCGGTGGTTCGATCTGCTGGCCGGTGCCGATGACCGTTTGCGCAAGTCCGCCGACGATGCTGCTGCCGCCTTCACGATGGGCACCGCACCAGGCTTGCCCGCCATCGTCGCCACGTCGCACCCGACCCAACCGTGGGTGATGCACTCACCGCAAGACTTCTAGAAGGCGTGCGCTGCGATTTCAGGGCGTATCCACTGCGATTTGCAGATCGGCGGACCGATCGTGATCGAACGCAAGCGCTACCGGAACTGCGTCGATTGGTTCCGAGCCGTCACCGCGCCGAAGTCACCTCGCCCGGGCGACTCTGAGGAATGGAGCGAGATTCGACGCAAAGACCGCGAAGGCTACGCCCACGAATTGATCAGCGAGAGTTTCGTGACGTTTCCCGTCGCCCGCGGTGATCTCATCGTCTTAATCCGCATCTGTCGTGCCTGCATCGCCGCGTTCCAATACAAAAACGGAGTCAATGCGGATGAATGCGTTGTCGAGGAACCGTATTCGGATGGATTCGGGTCACTCCCGACGTGGAGCGGACCGGAGCCGCTAGCCACCAAACCTGATTGCGATGCCGACGCCGACGATGAAACAGACGACGGAGGCGATGATTTCAACGACACAGCGCCGTAACGAAACCGACCGGGCGAGTGAGGAATCTGTGGCTAGGTTCGTCACATCGACCCGGTCGGCGTCACCGCGCAGCACTAGACGCAGCACAGTCCAGAATACCGGCGCGCCAGCGGCGAAACCCGTTGGCGCACACATAGATTCGACCAGAGAAATGGGTTGCCCCGGTGTCCGAGACCGTTGGACACCGGGGCGAGCAGTCAGGGAAAGCCGACTGACAACGACCAACTTGACGAGAGCAGATCGCAGTGACAACGGTACAGCACCCCACCGACAGCAGCAGCGGCGAAATGCCGACATCCCTTGCTGATAGAGCGATGCAGTACGCCGACGATGGCTTTCCCATCGTCGTCTTCGACTCCCGCATGCCCAATCACAAGCAGTGCGGCAACCTGGTCGGTGACGCGGACGACGAAGATGACATGTGGTATGAGCACGTCACCACCGACAAGACGGTCATACGGGGATGGCTCGATCAATTCGGAGCACGCGCCACCGGTATCGCGACCTCCCCCGGTGCCGCTGATTGCGTCGTGCTCGACGTGGACCGACCCGACGAGGTACCGGCGCATTGGTGGCAGTGGCTCGACACCGCGCCGTTTCAATCGACCCGTACCGACGACGACCGGCGCGGGCATTACTGGTTCAATCAACCTGCCGGTGAACGCATCGGCTGCCCGGTGCTGGACTGGGGTGAAGTGCGCGGCGATGGTGGCGGATTGATCCTGGCCCCGACCCGGCACGCGAAAAATGGCCACTACAAGTGGGTTCGGATGTGTTCGGCCTCACCGCTTCCCAGTTCCATCGCTGCCGAGATTCGGGCTAAAGCTCAACGCCAGGGCGGGGTGGTGCCTATCACTGCTACTGACGTGAAGGCATTTTGTGCTGCCCATGTCGGCAATGAACACCCCCCAGCCCTGGCGAACCTCACACGTCGATTGGCCACCGAGCGTGAAGACACGCGCAGTCTGCTTCGGATGTATCTGCGTATCGCGGCGCAGGAGGCACGGGTGTCGATGTATCCCTATCAAACTGCGGTTGATGAACTAAAAAAGGCTGCCGCTCAGTCCTATGCCCTTCGCAGTCGAACATTAGATGAGGTCGACTTCACTGGACTTGTTCGCAACGGCATCGCACAGGCGAGGCTCAAGACGTTAGAGCAATGCCGCGAAGAGGCGAACCGTCAGTACGGCAGCGCGCACAACAGTGAACTGAACACAGGCTCTCTCGACGTCATCAACGCCACTCTCGCCCCGGACGCAAGCACCGACGCCGGCCAACCCGATCCATCCGCCGATCCCAGCGGAAACACCGTCAATTCCGACGCTGCCGCCACAGACGCTCAAACCGAAACGTTCTGGTCATCGTCGCCGCAATTGCGTGACCTTCGCCAGTTCGCCCATGCGCGCATGGTCGGGCCGTGGGCGATGCTGGGCAACGCCTTGGCCCGCGTCATCGCCCACGTACCGCCACACGTCGTCTTGCCGCCCACCGTGGGTGACTACGCCAGCCTGAACCTATTCGTGGCCGTGGTGGGCCGCAGCGGTGACAGTAAATCGGCGTCCATGGCCGCTGCGGGAAGCTGGCTGCGCACCGAGCCCGATTACGCACCGAGCAAGCCCGGTAGCGGTGAAGGGCTGGCCAAGTGCTTCGCCTACATGCGCAAGCTGCCCGCCAACCAAGGTGGGGGCACCGAGCAAGCCGGAAAACAATGGTCGGTGCTGGCCAAGATTCCCGAGGTCGACACCCTCACGGCGACGGCGGCGCGCGGTGGCGCCACGATCATGAGCACCCATCGCGAAGGGTGGTCCGGTGAGCGCCTGGGCACCGATTACGCCGCTGACGAGAAGCGGATCGTTCTGGAGGCGAACCGCTACCGCCTGTGTTTGATCATCGGCGTGCAACCGGGAAGGGCGGGTGCGCTCTTCGATGATGCCGAGGGCGGCACCCCACAACGCATCCTGTGGCTGCCGAGCGCCGATCCCCACATGCCCGAGACCGAACCATTGGAGCCGCCCGCGTTGGACCTGGGGCGGTGGGAACGGTCCGGCTCTGGTGGCAGTGCGGGGTCGTTCCATCCGTTGGACGTGGACGCGGCGAGAAACCGGCAGTTGGCCGACCGCGCCGAACCGACGAAGTTCGACGTGCTGGAGATCCCCGATGTTGCGCGCGAACAGATCAAGACGACCAGGCGCGCGGTAGCACGCGGGGACGCTGGCGTTGATCCACTCGACGGTCACAAGCTGCTCGTTCGTCTCAAGATCGCCGCCGCCCTGATGGCATTGGAGAGGCGACGCCACACCATCACTGAATCGGATTGGGAACGCGCTGCAATCGTGATGGCGGTGTCGGATCGAACGCGCGCCGGAGTGTTGTACGAATTGGAACGCAGCCGCGCCGAAGCTAATCGGAGTCGCGGCGCGGATGAAGCCGTGCGAGAGATGGCTAAGACGAGGGTGATCACCGACGAGCAACAACGCATCACCGCCATGGCCCTCCGCATCGTGGACAAGCTCGGTGAGAGCGATGGCCAATCACTATCCGTTCTGCGTAAGAGTTTGTCGGCCAGTAGCAACCGTGACGCCTTCGACGACGCGGCGACCTACGCCGTGGAAACGGGGATGGTGCGGCGCGAGAACTTCACCGCCCACAACGGGCAGGAAGGAATCCGGTTGTGGCTGGCATCAGCAAACAGTGCGGCGGTGTCGTGATGGAGGGGTGGAAAGGGTGGATGGGTGGAACTTCTCTGCGTGATTTTTGGGAATTCGGCGTACGCGCGATTTGCAAAACCCCTGGTCATCATCAAACAGTGCATTCGCGGGTAGACCCTTCGACACATTTTTTCGCAGCGCAAGGGTGGATCATCCACCCTTCCACCCTGCGGCGTCGGAGTCGGCTAACAGCAAGCACGCCACGACCAACACAACATCGAGAGGGCACTACATCATGAGTACCGAAGCGATGGACACAGCCAAAGGAGAACCGGACCGATTCACTACGGTGTGGTGTCGCATCGAAACGTGTGACAACCCAGTAGACGGCAACTTCGGCGGCCCGTACTGCGTCGCTCATCGACGGACGTTCAAGTTCAGTGCAACGCTGAACGACGCGTTGAATGAATTCCTCTCTGGCATTGGAGGATTCATGCAACCCAGCGCAGCGAATACCGACGACGTACGCGAAGCGGGTGAGTTGTTCGCACTGGGACTGTCCAAGATGTTTGGCACCGCGTTCGGGATGTCGGTGTTAGTCGATCCCACCCCGATCACGACCAAGACCGACAGCGGCAAAAGTAAAGGACGCTTGCGCTGGCACGTGTCGTTTCGGTGGCAGGAATTCGACGATGAACCCGACGGCTACGCCGCGATGGATGAAACCGACGAGTCAGACGACGAATACAACAACGGAGATGATGGAGACGACGATGAGTGACTACTACGAAGGACTCGCACGGTTCGTCAACAACCACGATGACTACAAGGCCGCAGGGCTCGAACCACTTGCGGCCAAACATGTTCGATTCATTCTCGATGCGAAAGAGCGAATCGAAACGCGCGCGAAGCTATCGAAGGAATCGCCCATCGAAGGCCGCGATTGGTCGAAGTCACCGGTGCCGCATCGCCAATGCGTCGCGCACAGGAAGACCGGTCAACGATGCAAGAATGCCGCTTTGAACGGGGCGACGGTCTGCAAATTTCATGGCGGCGCGGCCAAGCACGTTCGCAACGCAGCGCGAGCCCGACTCGCCAACGCAGCCGACCGGATGGCAAAAGAACTCCTCAACATGGCCACCGACGAAAAGGTTTCGGATGCGGTGAAGTTGAACGCAATTCGCGATGCCTTGGACCGCGCTGGACTCAAGCC
>NZ_JBOGDD010000087.1:0-6572 GCF_050701675.1 Mycobacterium sp.
GGTTCCGGTGACCACGTCGCGGTCGTCGGCACGTTTGCCCAGCGCACCGATCACGAGAGCCCCACCGACGCAGAACGCGCCAAGCCCAAGCACGGGTGGAATCCCCAGCAGGACCGCGCCGGTGGCGCCGGGTAGTCCGATGTGCGCGAGCGCGTGCGCCGCGAATGCGGTGCGCCGCACGACGATGAAGTATCCGATCAGCCCTGCGGCCAGTGCGACGATGGTTCCGCCGATCACGGCGTTGCGCATGAACGGCGACGTGAGGATCTGCCACCAGTTCTGCTGATAGCCCAGCGCCACCAAATGGGCTGTCACAGAACGCTCCTCATGTAGAGCTCACCCTGAGGGGTGTGCGCGACGCGAACCGGCGTGCCATACAGGTGGGTGAGCAATGCATCGTCGACCACGGTGGCGATGGGTGCGTAGTGGGCGTGTTCGTCGAGCAGATAGATCGCGCTGTCGAGGATCGGCAGCAGGGGGTTGAGGTCATGGGCGACGACCAGAATGGTCACCTCCAGTTCGCGGTGCAACCGCTCGAGTAGCAAGACCATCTCGCGCTGACTGCGCAGATCCAGCGACGCCAATGGCTCGTCGAGGATCAACAGCTGAGGCCGCCCGACCAACGCCTCGGCGATTGCCACCCGTTGACGTTGTCCCCCCGAGAGCATCGAGAGCCGCGTGCCTGCGAAGTCGGTCGCCTCCACCGCCGCCAACGTGTCGGCGACGCGTTGGCGTTGCGCCGCCGTGGCGCGACCCCACGTCCAGAGTCGACCGGTCAAGCCAAGCAGCACCGCATCGGTCGCGCGAATCGCCTCCCCGGCGCTGGCGGCGTAGTGCTGCGGGACGTAGCCGATGCGCTCGTTGTCCTCGCCGGGACGCCGGCCGAAGACTCGAAGCTGCCCCGACGCCGGAGGCAGCAGGCCGAGGATCATCTGCAGCAGCGTCGTCTTGCCCGCGCCGTTGGAGCCGATGACCGCGACGATGCCGCCGGCGGGCACGTCGAACGAGGCCTGCGACCAGATCAGGCGACCGCCGCGAATCGCGCTGACGTCGTCGAACTCCAGGGCGAGGCGCGTGGCGTCCGGATCAGGCGTTGACACCGAGCGCCTTGGCGAGCGAGCTCAGCTGGGCGTCCTGCCAGCCCACGAAGGAGTCCTGCCCGGGCGGAACTGTCTCGGTGACTTCCACGACGGGCACCCCCGCCTGCTCGGCCGCCGTGCGGATCTGCGCGGGGATCGATCCTTCGGTTTGCGTGTTGTAGATGAGCACGTCGACCTGGTGGTCGGCCAGTGCACTCCGGAAGGCCTGGATGTCGGCCGGCGACGGGTCCGACTCGTTGGCCGCCGCCTGCTGGTACCCCTTCGGGGTCTTGTCGACCAGTCCGAGTGCCTGCGCCTGATAGTCGAAGACGCTCTCGGTGGCCGCGTAGGACTTGCCAGAAGCTCCGGCCTTGATCTCGTCGATCAGGCTGGTGTACGGGCCCAACGCCGTGGTGAACGCGGAGCGTCGTCCGGCGAAATAACTCGCCGCCTGTGGATCGAGCTTGCTCAACTCCGCCGTCACGGCATCGGATACGGCGTTCACGGCGGTCGGGCGGTACCACAGGTGTGGGTTGGCGCCCTCCGGTGTGTTGGTGACCTTGGCTGTGTCGACCACCGGTGCGGCCGGCGCCGACGTGGCCGCGAGGTCGCTCGCCCAGTGGTCGTAGTCGGCGCCGTTGAGCACGACCAGTTTGGCGCCTGCGAACGCCACGGCATCCGCAGGCGAGGGCTCATAGTCGTGCGGATCGACCGATGAGCTGGCCAATACCGTCTTGACCTTCGTGCACGCGCCGCCGAGCTGGGAGACGATGTCGCCCCACTGATCGACGCTGACCACGACGTCGAGTGGGGCGGTGGGGCACGTTTCGGCGGTTGTGGTGCCGCTGGCGGCAGGCTGCGACTGATCGGGCTGTTCGGAGCCACAGGCGACCGCGCTCCAGGTGAGTGCGATGGCAGCCGACGCGGCGAGTCGCCGGGAATTCGGGGTCATGTCCGAAACGATAATCGTTTCCAATAGCCAGCGCGAGTCGGGGTGCAACTCCCGAAGCGAAGGCGTCGCGTCACTGGCTAGAATCGCGCGGGGTCGTTTAGGGAGTTCTTCATGTCGGGCGAGGGTCGGCGGCAAAGCCTGCGCGGTCGTACGACCGAATGCAAGACCCTCCAAAGTCTGATGTCGACCGTGCGATCGGGTAGCTGCCAGGTGCTGGTGTTGCGCGGGGAAGCGGGTGTCGGCAAGACCGCACTGCTCGGGTACGCCTCGGAGCTGGCGTCCGGATTCCGCTCGACCCAGGTGGCAGGCGTCGAATCCGATATGGAACTGGCTTTCGCCGGGCTTCAGCAGCTGTGCGCACCGCTGTTCGAGCATCTTGACGAGCTGCCGGAACCACAGCGCGAGGCGTTGAACGTGGCCTTCGGGCGTGGAGTCGGAGCCACCCCGGACAGGTTCCTGGTCGGTCTGGCCGTACTGAGCCTGATGTCTGCGGCTGCTCGTGCGCAACCCCTGCTGTGCGTCATCGACGACGCGCAGTGGCTCGACCAGGTATCGGTGCAGACCCTCGGTTTCGTCGCACGCCGCTTGATGGCCGAGCCGGTCGCGCTGGTGTTCGCCGTACGCGATGCCCCCGACGTATTGGCCGGTCTGCCGGAGCTCGCGATCACAGGCCTGTCCGACGGCGACGCCCGCGAGTTGCTGGAATCGGTGATGGTGAGCGGGATCGACCCGAGAGTGCGGGACCGAATCGTCGCGGAGACACGCGGGATTCCGCTGGCTCTGCTCGAGGTGCCCCGAAATGTCACCTCGGCGGAACTGGCCGGTGGGTTCTGGATCTCCGGCGCGCGACCCTCGGCGGGACAGATCGAGGAGAGCTTCGTGCGCCGCATCCAGTCCCTGCCCGACTCGACCCGGCAGCTACTGCTCGTCGCCGCCGCCGAGCCCGTTGGCGACTCCGCGTTGTTCCTGCGCGCGGCAGCCCGGCTGGGAATTCCAGTCGACGCACTTGCGCCGGCAGAGGCCGCCGGAGTGATCGAGTTCGGTCCGCGGATGCGCTTTCACCATCCGTTGGCGCGTTCGGCGGCCTACCTTGCGGCGGATCTGACCGAACGCCGCGCCGTGCACCGGGCCCTGGCCGATGCGACCGATGTCGACCTCGATCCCGATCGTCGGGCCTGGCATGCCGCCAACGCCGCCGCGGGACCAGACAATGCGGTGGCCGCCGAGTTGGAAGCCTCGGCGGGCCGGGCCCAGAGCAGGGGCGGTGTGGCCGCCACAGCCACCTTCCTGGAACGCGCGGCGGTGCTGACGTCTGACCCGAACCTGAGGGGAGCAAGGGCGATTGCGGCCGCGCAGGCCAAGCGCGATGCGGCCGCGCCCGACGCGGCGTACCAGCTTCTCGCGATAGCCGAATTGGGGCCGCTGTCCGCGCGTCAGCGGGCCCAGGTCGCCCGGATGCGCGCACAGATGGAATTCGTCCGCAGCCGCGGTGGTGAGGCAGGTGCGCTCACGACGAGTGAAGCCGCAGCGCAGCTGCTCAGGGCCGCCAAGGGACTCGACGGCTACGACGACGACCTGGCGAGAGAGACGTACCTCGAGGCGCTCACCGCTGCGATGTACGCGGGTCGGCTCGGGGAACCCGGCAGGCTCGCGGAGATCGCCAGCGCCGCCCGCGTCGCCGTCGGTCGGGTGCCAGAACTGCGGCGGCCGATCGACTTCCTGTTGAGCGGGATGGCGAGTCGGATCCTGGATGGCCCCGGCGGTGGTTCCGACCATCTGCGATCCGCATTGGAGAGCTGGACCGACTACGCGCAGCACGACGACCGCCAGCCCGTGGTTTGGCCGTTCCCGATAGCGCAGGAGTCCGCAGCGCACGAACTCTGGGACGATGCGGTCTTACAGCAGATCGCCACCGACACACTGCGGCGTGCACGTGACACCGGTGCGCTGGCGGTGATTCCACCCGCGCTCGGCTATCGGGCCGGTGTTCACGTCTACCGCGGCGAATTGAACACGGCGGCAACACTTATCGAAGAGGCCAGCGCAATCACCGCGTCGATGGGATTCACGCCGGTGAAGTATCATTCGCTGAACCTCGCCGCCTGGCGGGGGGTACCCGCGGACGCGGTGGGCCTGATCGAGGTGGCCGCGTCGGACGGCGCAGCCAGGGGCGAAGGCAGACTGATCGGCCTGAGCAAGTTCACCGCCGCCGTCCTCTTCAACGGCCTCGGTCGGTACGAGGAGGCGTTCGCGGCCGCCCGGGACGGCTGTGTGTACGAAGACCTGGGGTTTTACAGCTGGTGCCTGTTCGAATTCATCGAAGCCGCGGCACACATCGGTGATCTGGAATCCGCCGCATCGGCCCTGCCGCGGTTCGAGGAGCGGGCGGGCGCCGGCGGAAACGACTGGGGACGGGGTGCGGTGGCAAGCGCGCGAGCACTTCTCGCTTCCAACGAGCATGCCGAAGGCCACTTCACGGAGGCCATTGACCTGCTCGAACGTGCGAACATCGTGCTGCACCTGGCGCGCGCCCGGTTGTCGTACGGCGAATGGCTGCGACGGGTGAATCGCCGTCTGGATGCCCGCCACCAGCTCAACACCGCCTACGACATGTTCACCACCATGGGTACACGAGGTTTCGCTGAGCGTGCCCGCCGTGAGCTGGCCGCGACCGGTGAGAAGGTGCGCAAACAGCAGGTCGGGGCCGGCGACGAGTTGACCGCCCAGGAATCCCAGATCGCCCGGCTGGCCGGGGACGGTCTGACGAATCCTGAGATCGGTGCGCAGCTGTTCATCAGCACGCATACGGTGGAATGGCACCTGCGGAAGGTGTTCGTCAAGCTAGGCATCACCTCGCGCAGGCAGTTGCGCACCGTGTCCTGGGCGAGCTGAAGCCGGCAACGCGGCAACCGCGCCCCGAACCACTGACTCCGTCCGCCACTACGGACTACGGACCACGGACCACGTACTTCCAAGGGTTCTCTTCGTCCTCGCAACCGCGAGTCTGATCTTGACAGCTCGCGACGGGCTCTCAGCAGGACGAAGGCAAGCAGCCCGCCCCGGTCCGGTAGCACCCCGGCGCGCTTCAATCGAGGAGACGGATCATGAATTCCACAATGTCCGGGATACCGGCAGCCGGTACTTGCGGGTCGGACGGAGATCTCTCCGCGCGGTTCGCTCGTGACGCGGAGCCCCTGTTCGACGTCCTTTCGCGTGGGGCGCGACGGCTTACCCACAACGACGCCGACGCCGAGGATCTGCTGCAGGACGCACTGCTGCACGCATATGCGGGCTTTCACACCTTCCAGGAAGGCAGCAACCTCAAGGCGTGGCTCTTCCGGATTCTCTACAACCGGTGGGTGAGCACACACCGCTTCAAACAACGGCGTCCGTCCGAGGTTTCGGTGGACGACGTCACCGAGCGGGACATGGCCGATGGCGCCGCGCGACTGCCTGCGGGACACCGCTCCGCGGAGGATGTAGTCCTGGATGCGTTGCCGGACTACGGCATCAAGGCTGCGATGGACGCGCTGCCGGACGGTTTCCGGGCCGTGGTGTACTACGCCGACGTGCAGGGGCATACCTACGCGGAAACCGCTGAGATCCTCGGCATCCCGGTGGGAACCGTCATGTCTCGGGCGTCACGTGCCCGCAAACGGCTGCGCGTCGCATTGGCTCACCTGGCCCCCACCCGAGACGACATCGACGCGGTCGAACCGCGCGCCGCGTAAAGGAGAAGTGTGCAATGAACACGAAGGAATTGACCGGCCAGACGGCGTTGATCACCGGTGGCACCGCAGGCATCGGACTGGCGTGCGCCCACCTGCTCGCAGATGAAGGTGCCTCGGTCATCCTCACCGGTCGAGACGTGGCGCGCGGGACTGCCGCGGCCGCGGCGATCAACGGAACCGCACGCTTCGTCCAGGCTGATCTTTCCGATATCGATTCGGTGAAATCGCTTGTACGGCAGGCCGGCGACGTCGACATCCTGGTCAACAACGCTGCCAGCTTCCCGGCAGCACTCACCGTCGAGCAGGACCTCGATTCGTTCGAGAAGACGTTCGACACCAACGTCCGCGGCTCCTACTTCGTGGCCGCCGGACTGGTGCCGGGAATGCTCGAGCGAGGACGCGGCAGCATCGTCAACGTCACCACGATGGTCGCCTCGAAGGGCGTTCCCGGCGCGTCTGCCTACAGCGCGTCCAAGGCCGCCGTGGAATCTCTCACCCGCACCTGGGCGGCCGAGTTCGGCGCGCGCGGGGTTCGGGTCAACAGCGTCGCCCCCGGCCCCACCAAGACCGAAGGCGTCCTGGCCGAATGGGGTGACACCAACGAGGAACTCGGCCGTGCACTCCCATTGGGCCGCACCGCCGAGCCCGAGGAGATCGCCCACGCGGTGCTCTTTCTGGCCTCACCACGGGCCAGTTTCATCACGGGCTCGACGCTGCACGCCGACGGCGGCGGCTGTGCCATTTGAAGCAGTCTGACGCCGCTTGAAGCCATCTGAGTCATTTGAAGTCATCTGAAATACCAACGTAGAG
>NZ_JBOGDD010000088.1:0-20260 GCF_050701675.1 Mycobacterium sp.
ACCGACGGGGTCGCGACGATGTGTGGCGGGCGGACGTCGGGTCCGAGGGTGGTGGCGCCCGCGGCGCCGGCCAGGCCGAGTGCCGAGCCACCCAGGACGCCGGCGGCGATGATCGAGAAACCGAAGGTGCGGACGGTGATGCTCATTTGAATTCTCCTGTGTCAGTTAGCTTTTGATGTCTTGCTCCGGTGTGTTCCGGTGATGACTCAAGAGTGCCGGGTTGGGGGTCTGATGTCTGTCCGGTGATCGGCTGGTCCGCCGGTGGATTCGGGTGTCCCCTGATCGGGGGACACCCGGCCGCCAATTGGCGATCTTGTTACTTTTTCGCTGGCCGCCGTGCGACGCTGACGGCATGACCGACGAACGGGTTCGCGTTGTGGTGGGGGACGACCACCCGATGTTTCGCGACGGCGTCGTCCGCGCGCTGACGGCGAGTGGCGCCATCGAGGTACTCGCCGAAGCGGACGACGGGACCTCCGCGCTGGAGGCGATCCGGACCCACAAACCCCAGGTCGCTCTGCTGGACTACCGCATGCCTGGCATGGACGGCGCCGAGGTGGCCGCGGCGGTGCTGCGCGACGGCCTGCCGACCCGGGTGCTCCTGCTCTCCGCCCACGACGAGGCGGAGATCGTGTACCGAGCCTTGCAGGAAGGCGCGGCGGGCTTTCTGCCGAAGGAGTCGACGCGCAGCGAGCTCGTCAACGCGATCCTCGAATGCGCGAAGGGCCGCGACGTCGTCGCACCCAGCCTCGCCGCGGGGCTGGCCGGCGAGATCCGCCGGCGCGCCGAGCCGGACGCCCCGGTGCTCAGCCCGCGCGAACGCGAGGTGCTGCAGCTGATCGCCAAGGGCGCGAGCATCCCGACCATGGCCAAGGAGCTGTTCCTGGCGCCGTCGACCGTCAAGACCCACGTGCAGCGGCTCTACGAGAAGCTCGGGGTCGGGGACCGCGGGGCAGCCGTGGCCGAGGCGATGCGTCGCAAGCTGCTGGACTGACGTGAGCCCGACACTCAGCCGGATCGGCGAGTACCTGGCTGCCGAACCGGTGCGGATTTCGGCCGGGCTGCGGCTTCCGCTGATCGCGCTGATCGGCGTCCTGGTGTGGATCTGGGAGGTCGACCACTGGCTGCCCGTGCTGTACGCGGTGATCCTGGGGCTGTACGCCATCGCCGCGGTGATCTGGCTGGTGGCGGTGCTGCGCGGGCCGGTGCCACGCTGGGCGGATTGGGCGTCCACCGGCATCGACCTGCTGGTCATCCTGGCGCTGTGCCTGGTGTCGGGCGGTGCGACGGCGGCCCTGCTGCCGGTCTTCTTCCTATTGCCGATCTCGGTGGCGTTCCAGGATCAGCCATTGATGACCGCGGCCATCGGCACGTTGACGGCCGCCGGCTATCTGTCGGTGTGGATCTTCTACTCCAAGCACGACGACCGCATGGGCCTGCCGAACATGGTCTACACCCACTTCGGGTTCCTGGTCTGGCTGGCGGTGGCCACCACGGTGTTGTGTTTCGTGCTGGTACGGCGCCAGGAAAACGTGCAGGCCCTGCAGGAGGTGCGTCGCCAGCTGGTGTCCGAGGCCATGCAGTCCGACGAACGGCACAACCGGGAAGTCGCCGAAGGGCTACACGACGGTCCGTTGCAGACGCTGCTGGCAGCCCGTCTGCAGCTCGACGAGGTTCGGGAACGGACCCCCGGGCCGGAACTCGATGCGGTCTACGCAGCGTTGGAAGACACTGCAGCGGCGCTGCGCTCGACGGTCACCGAGCTGCATCCGCAGGTGCTCGCGCAGCTCGGCCTGACCCCGGCGGTGCGGGAACTGGTGCGGCAGTTCGAGTCTCGTACCCACCTGGTGGTGCGGGCCGACCTCGAGGAGGTGGGCAAGCCCGATTCGCAGCAACTGCTGTACCGGGCGGCGCGCGAGCTGCTGACCAATATCGGCAAGCATGCGCAGGCCACGACGGTGTCGGTGCGGCTGGGCCCCATCGGCAATCGGATCGTCCTGACCATCGCCGACGACGGCGTCGGGTTCGACGCGGCGGTGGTCGCCCAGTACGTGGCCGACGGCCACATCGGCCTGGGCTCGCTGCTGGCCCGCTTGGACGCGATGGGTGGCTCGATGCTCGTCGACTCGGCGGCCGACGGCGGCACCCGCGTGACGGTGACGTCACCGCCCGAGCGCGAGTAGTCCTCTCGCGAGCAGACATAAAACTGTCGGTTTGGCCCCCTAAAACGACAGTTTTACGTCTGCTCGGCAGGGAAAACCAGGTCGCTCGAAGCGGGCTCCGGGCGGTAGCGTCGCGCCATGAAGCTACGCATTCTGGTTGGCCTGCTGGTCGCGGCGGTGGTGGCGTTGGTCGTGAACATGGTGGTCGTGGAGCACACCAGCCGGGCGGCGGAACCGTTCGCCGGCGGTCATGTCCTCAAGCTCGATGGCCCCGACCTGAACGTCCGCGAGTACGGGCCACCAGGTGACCGGGCAATCGTTCTGCTGCATGGCTATTCGGCCTCCATCGAGTGGTGGGAGAAGGTCGCGCCGGCCCTGGCCGCGCATCAGCGGGTGATTGCCATCGACCTCGTCGGCCATGGTGGCTCCGAGGCCCCGACCGATCCCGCGCCGTATCACGCCGACGGTCAGGCCGAAGCCGTGCACCGGGCGCTCGAGGCGATGGGTGTCCGGCATGCCGAGCTCGTCGGACATTCGATGGGCGGCAAGGTGGCCGCCGAGTTCGCCACCAAGTACCCGGAAATGGTTGAGCGCGTGGCGGTTTCGGATACCCCGGCCGCGGAGGATCTGGTCGCGATGCCGTTGCTCGGCAGGATGCTGTGCTGGCCGGTCATCGGGCCCGCGCTGGATCGCTTCCGCGGCGTCGACGCGATCAGTGAAAGCTCGCTGCAGACCGGGTTCGCCGCCGACTACCCCGTTCCGCCGCTGGCGTACCGTTCGTTGAAGCAGCTGAACTACGCGGGCGTCTGCGACTCCAAGGAAGCCGGACGTCCCGTCGTGGAGACGCTCAAGGGGCTGGGGAAACCGGTGCTGGTGCTGTGGGGCGACAAGGATGTCCTGACCCCGACGGCGTCGAACGTCGCGCGCTACACCGCCGCCGGCCTGCCGCCGCACCTGATCGCAGGCTCGGGGCACAGCCCCATGGTGGAGAAGCCCGACCAATTCCTCGCCGCGATCGGTGATTTCGTGCGCTGAAGATCCCCGCGAGCAGACGCAAAACTGTCATCTAGCGGGCCAAAACGACAGTTTTGTGTCTGTTCGCGAGGAGAAAGTTTGTCAGACGCAGAAACCCCCAAATCCCTAGGGAATTGGGGGTTTCTGCGTTGGGAATTACAGCGCAGCCAGGATGTCGTTGACGCGGTCGCGCGCGTCGCCGAACAGCATCTGGCTGTTGTCGCGGAAGAACAGCGGGTTCTGCACGCCGGCGTAGCCAGAGGCCATGGAGCGCTTGAACACGATGACGTTGTTGGCGTTCCACACCGTGAGCACCGGCATGCCGGCGATCGGGCTGCCCGGGTCCTCGGAGGCGGCCGGGTTGACGGTGTCGTTGGCGCCGATGACGAGCACGACGTCGGTGTCGTCGAAGTCGTCGTTGATCTCGTCCATCTCGAGCACGATGTCGTAGGGCACCTTGGCCTCGGCCAGCAGCACGTTCATGTGGCCGGGCAGGCGGCCGGCGACGGGGTGGATGCCGAAGCGGACGTTGACGCCCTTGTCGCGCAGCTTGCGGGTCAGGTCGGCGACGCCGTACTGAGCCTGGGCCACAGCCATGCCGTAGCCGGGGGTGATGATGACCGAGCTGGCCGAGGCGAGCATCTCTGCTGCACCTTCGGCGGTGATCTCGCGGTGCTCGCCGTAGTCCTTGTCCTCGGCGGGGCCGGCCTCGATACCGAAGCCACCGGCGATGACGGAGATGAACGACCGGTTCATGGCCTTGCACATGATGTAGGACAGGTAGGCACCGGAGGAGCCGACGAGCGCGCCCGTCACGATGAGCA
This sequence comes from Mycobacterium sp., assembly GCF_050701675.1. Classification (GTDB taxonomy): domain Bacteria; phylum Actinomycetota; class Actinomycetes; order Mycobacteriales; family Mycobacteriaceae; genus Mycobacterium. The sequence goes on from NZ_JBOGDD010000088.1 coordinate 4,001, forward strand.
GGTCGTTGGACAGCAGGAAGCCCGACGCTGCGGCGGCCCAGCCCGAGTAGCTGTTGAGCATCGACACCACGACGGGCATGTCGCCGCCGCCGATCGAGGCGACGAGATGCCAGCCCAGCAGCAGCGCCAGCAGGGTGACCACCCCCAGCAGCCACAGCTGCGGGTCGATCACGAACCACACGGTGAGCGCGGCGAACACGACCAGGGCGCCGACGTTGAGGAAGTTCTTGCCGGGCAGCATCAACGGCGTGGACTTGATGCGGGCCGAGAGCTTGAGGTTGGCCACGATCGAACCGGTGAACGTGACCGCGCCGATGAAGACCCCGATGACCACCTCGGCCGAGTGGATGCCGAGCATGCCCTCGCCGCGCAGCATGGCGGCTTCGGCACCGCCTGTATCCCCCTCGACGAGCAGGTAGCCGTTCCAGCCCACCAGTACCGCGGCCAGGCCGACGAACGAGTGCAGCAGCGCGATCAGTTCGGGCATACCGGTCATTTCGACGACGCGGGCACGCCACAGGCCGATCGCGGCGCCGATGATCATGGCGCCCGCGAGCAGCGCCAGGCCGACCGGCTCGATGTGCCGGGCCAGCGCGAGCGCGATGGTGGCGATCAGCGCGACAGCCATCCCGGCGATACCGAAGCTGTTACCGGTCCGCGACGTTTCGTGCTTGGACAACCCGGCCAGGGCCAGGATGAACAGCAGGGCCGCGACGACGTAGGCCGCGGTGGCGGTGGTCTCTATGGTGAACATGCAATCCGTCCGGTTAAGGGGAGAGTTCAGGGGCGGGCAGCGAACTCAGCTGCGTGAGAACATCGCCAGCATGCGGCGCGTCACCGCGAAGCCACCGAAGACGTTGATGCTGGCGAGCAGGATCGCTGCGCATGCCAGTGCGGTGATGGCGACCTCGCCGTGGCCGATCTGCAGCAGCGCGCCGACGACGATGATGCCCGAGATCGCATTGGTCACCGACATCAGCGGGGTGTGCAACGCGTGGTGCACGTTCCCGATCACGTAGTAGCCGATCACGATTGCCAGGGCGAAGACCGTCAGGTGTATCTGCAGCGCGGCTGGGGACAGCGCGATGAGCACGAACAGAACCGCCGCGGCGACGAACGTGATGCCCAGCCGGCGCTGCGCCGACATCGGTTGTTTTGCCGGCTTCGGCTCGACCGGTGCGGTGACGGCGGCGGGTGCGGCGGATACCTGTACCGGTGGTGGCGGCCAGGTGGTCTCGCCGTCGCGCACGACGGTCACCGACCGCTGCACCACGTCGTCGAAGTCCAGGGTGAGCTGCCCATCCTTATCGGGGGTGAGCAGCTTGAGCAGGTTCACCAGGTTGGTGCCGTAGAGCTGGGAGGCGGTTGCGGGCAATCGCCCGGCCAGATCGGTGTAGCCGATGATCGTCACACCGTTGTCGGTGACGGTCGCCTGATCCTTGACGGTGCCCTCGACGTTGCCGCCGTTGGCCGCGGCCATGTCGACGATCACGCTGCCCGGCTTCATCGAGGCGACCATCTCCGCGGTGATGATGCGGGGTGCCGGCCGGCCGGGGATCAGCGCGGTGGTGATGATGATGTCGACGTCCTTGGACTGCTCGGCGTAGAGCGCCGCCTCGCGGACCTTGTAGTCGTCGCCCATCTCCTTGGCGTAGCCGGTGGCCGAGACCTCGGCCGCCGCCGGGTCGACGTAGAGGTACTGCCCGCCGAGGGATTTGACCTGATCGGCGACCTCGGGCCGCGGGTCGGTGGCCAACACGATGGCGCCCATGCTGCCTGCTGCGCCGATGGCGGCCAGGCCGGCCACGCCCGCGCCGACCACGAGGACCTTGGCCGGTGGCACCTTGCCCGCCGCGGTGACCTGCCCGGTGAAGAACCGGCCGAAGGCGTGGGCGGCCTCGACGACGGCCCGGTAGCCGGCGATGTTGGCCATCGACGACAGCACGTCGAGTGACTGTGCCCGGGATATCCGCGGGACGGCGTCCATCGCCAGCACCGTGATCGGGCGGGCGGACAGTTTCTCGACGAGCTCAGGGTTCAGCCCGGGCGAGATCAGGCTGACCAGGGTGGCCTTGTCCTTCAACGAGGCGATCTCGCTGTCCGACGGTGCGTTGACCTTGAGTAGGACGTCGGCGGCCCACGCATCGCCGATCTCGGCGCCGGCGTCGACGTAGGCGGCATCGGAGAAGCTGGAGGCATCGCCTGCACCGGATTCGATGACGACGGAGTAGCCCAGCTTGATGAGTTGTCCCACGGTCTGCGGCGTGGCGGCGACACGCGTCTCACCCGCGTGAGACTCGCGCGGTATCCCGATGATCATCCGATGAGTCTCCCATTTGGCCCCCGACGGCGCGCGTGCCCCTCGGGTGGTAAGCGGTGTGCTTACCCGCCTCCGCCGAGATCGCGAATCAGGGGAGCTTGAGTGATATCTCGCGGGCGCCCGCGATCACCTGTGCCCCAGCATGTTCGAGATTCTCGGGTGTCAACCTGTGAGTGAGGAAGCTGATGCTGAGCGCGTAGCGGGAAGGCTCTCCGTTCACGGTGGGCACGGCTGCGGCCACACAGGTGAGTTCTTCGGCGGCTTCTTCACGGTCCACGGCGAAGCCCCGCTCGCGAATGTCCTTGATCTCGGCCGCCATCTTCTTCATCGACGTGATCGTGTGTGGGGTCAACTCGGGCAGTCCTGCCGACGCGACAGTGTCGCGCCAGACGCTGTCGGGCATGGTCGCCAGCAGCGACTTTCCCAACGCGGATGCATGCCAGGGATCGGATTGTCCTACGTCGCTGACCTTCTTCACTGCGCGCCGCCCCTCGACGACTTCGACGATGACGACGCTCCGCTCCTTGTGTGCGGCGAAGTTCACCGTCTCGTTGAACTCGAGCACCAGTCGCTCCATCGTGGGAAGGACCGCGTCCGAGGGCACCTGGCCGGAGAACGCGCGCTGGCCCAGTCGGAAGATCTCCCAACCCAGGCGGTACTGGTTCGCGTTGAACCGTTCGACGTATCCGAGCGAGCCCAGGCTGTTCAAGTAGCGCAACACCGTCGCCTCGTTGAGGCTGGTGCGCCTTGATATCTCGGTGAGATTGCCGGATTCGGCCTCCGCGACGGCGGTCAGAATCCGGGCGGTGCGTTCGACACCTATGAGGTTGGAGCTCTTCTCGGGCGGCGGCACTGTTTTCACCTAGTGAAGGTTACCAGTACCCAGTGATAGCTCTCCGCTTGACAGATGCCTGGCTCGCTCCTAAGTTTTCATTCAGCGCACAGAGCTATCACTCAGTGAAACTACGGATCGAGCGCGGTCCGTTCTTCGAAGGAGACGCGATGCCCACCGCAGCCGACAGCCGTTCGTCCAAGGTCGACGGAGCCAGCATTCTTGCTTCGCAAGACCTCTTGTCGGCCGACGACTACGCCCTCACTCCGTCGGCGAAGGCCTTCGACGACGGTGGTAAGTACCGGTTGGAAGTCTCTGGTGTTGAGCGTCTTTCGACTCTCGAGGCGCTTCTCGACGAGGCCGACAAACAGGGCGTCTTCATTCACCGCATCATCGCGTTCGGCGGCGGCACGACGTTGCTGAGCACGAGTGAGCTGAGCGACGTCGCCGCGCTCGCCGCGGAGAACGCGATCGAACTGATCGCGGTCCCCGGTCCCCGCACCGGGTGGGACCTCGGACGACAAGCGCTGAGCACCGAAGGTCAAGCGGGTGGCCGGCGCGTGCGGGGCCTCGACAACGTTCGCTATCTGCTCGACGACTACCTACGGATCTTCTCGACCGGCATCCGAGGTGTGCTCGTCTGGGACGAAGGGGTCCTCGACATCCTGAACAAGGCACGCGATGCCGGCCACATCCCCGCCGACGCGAAGTTCAAGATCTCGGTCTACGCGGGCCACGCCAATCCGGCCGCCATCAAGATTCTCCAGGATCTCGGCGCCGACAGCGTCAACCCCGTCGGCGACCTGAGCCGTCCGATGCTCGCCGCCATTCGTCGGTCGGTCGACATCCCCCTCGACGTGTGGGCCGAGACCTTCGAGTCCTTCGGCGGGATGAACCGGCTGTGGGAGGCCGGCGACATCGCGCGCGTCGCGGGACCGGTGTACTTCAAGATCGAGCCAGGCGAGTCCGAAGCCGTGATGTACAACGGCTGGGTTCGGCCCGAGTTCCACGCCGAGCTCGTCCGGCACAAGGTGCGCCACGGTGCCATCCTGAACGAATTGGTGCACAGCAGCGCCCCGGACGTAGCGGTGTCACCGCGGCCAAGGGCCGTCGCACCCGCGCTCACCACCTGACCCGGTAATAGGCGAATGAGAACGCCACGGGCGGTCTCGCGCTCGAGACGAGGAGGTGAGAGACAGCGCTCCAACCCAACCTGCGGTTCGCAGACCCCTCGTGCCGAGGAGAACCACGGGTTGGCCACGCCACGGATACTCAGCTGCCCAATTCACGAGAGATGAACGACCATGGAGAACGTCACTCAGTCCCTACCGCCACAGCTGCCCGCGCCGACGCCGGCGTCGCCACCGGGCGCGTCGCCCCCTGCCGGGCGCCAGAACCACGGGCTCAAGAAGAACAGCCTCGGCGTGCCGAGCATCTTCTTCTACATCATCGCCGCGGCGTCGCCCCTGACCGTCGTGGTGGCGCTCTACCCGATCATCATCGGGGCGGGCAACGGGGTCGGCATGCCCGGCGCGTTCGTGATCGCCGCGGTGGTGCTGATGATCTTCGCGGTCGGCTACGTCGCGATGAGCAGGCACGTCACCAACGCGGGCGCGTTCTACGCCTATGTCACGCTCGGACTCGGCCGCATCCCTGGGCTGGGCTCGGCGTCGTTGGCGATCTTCGCCTACAACGCGATTCAGGCCGGGCTCTACGGCGGCTTTGGCTATTACGCGTCCGAGTTGCTCAATCCGCGGCTGGGCGTTGACATCCCTTGGTGGGCATACGCATTCGTCGGGCTGATCCTATGTCTGGGCCTTGGCGTGCAGGGTGTGCACTCCGGGGCGAAGGTGCTCGGGGTGTTCATGACGCTGGAGGTCACGATGATCTCCATCCTCAGTGCCTTCAGTCTCTTCGGCGACGCCGTTCCGGTCTCCGACTTCTCGTTCGAGCCGTTCAATCCGAGTGTCGTGTTCGGCGGTGCCCTTGGCGTCGCGCTGATGTTCGCGCACGCGTCATTCATCGGTTTCGAAGGGTCCGCGATCTACGGCGAGGAGGCGCGCGACCCCGCCCGCACCATCCCGCGCGCGACGTATCTGTCGATCGCGTTCATGGGCGTGCTCTACGCGGTATCGGGCTGGCTCATCATGAACGCGCTCGGGCTGAACAAGGTTGTCGCGATCGCCAACGACACCGGTGGCAACTTCATCTTCGTAGCGAGTGACACCATCATCGGACACAACATCTCGTTGGTCTTCCAGATGCTGATCGTGACGGCCACGTTCGCCGCCATCGTCACCTTCCACAACAACGTCGCCCGCTACATGTTCTCGCTCGGCAGGCAGGGACTCGTGTGGAAGCCGTTGGGCTGGACGCTGGTTCGGCGCCAAACACCGTGGGTGGCCTCGATCGTGCAGAGCGTGACCGTCGGGATCGTCATCGCCCTGTTCGCGCTGTTCGACCAGGATCCCTTCGCGACGCTGTTCACCTGGGCGACGGGCATCGGCACGATCGGCGTGATCTTCTCGCAGCTCGTCGCGGGGATCGCGATCTTCGTCTTCTTTCGCAGGTCCAATGTCGACAAGCGCAAGTGGAACACCGTGATCGCACCGATCCTGGCGATCATCGGGCTCGGCGCCTTCTTCATCTTGACGCTGAACAGCCTGGACATCCTGTTGGGAGTGCACGGCGCCACGGCGGTACTGATGCTCTCGCTGGTCTTCATTGCCCTCTTGGCGGGGATGGCGTACGGCGCCTACCTGCGCTTTGCCCGGCCGGAGAGATACGCACTGGTCGGTAGGGCACTCAACGAGCGGGAGCTGGCCGAGCCCGCGCCAGAGGCTATGTAATGCCCGCTCCAATCGTGGTAGTGCCTGTTCCAATCGTGTAAACGACGTACGCCCGCGGAGTTCGTTACGTACATTTGTCCCCAACGATACGTACAAACGTTCTTAACGGAAGGCCACCCATGGGTTCCGCTCCGCGGCGCGCACGTCGTCACGACCCGAAGAGAAAGGAGCGCATCGTGGACTCGGCTCTGGAGGTGCTCGCCCGCGACGGTGTCGCAGGCATCACCCACCGCGCCATCGGCGAAGCCGCAGACGTACCGCTGGGTTCGATCACCTATCACTTCGCCACCCTCGACGACATCGTCCAGCTCGCGTTTCAGACGCACGTCGACAGGTTGGCCAGCCGGTTCGAGGAGCGATTGGCTTCGTGCGAGGAGGCAGCCGACCTGATCGAGTGCATCGTGCTGGCGATCACCGATGATCTCGCCGCCCATCCGAACGAACTCGCCGTGACCTACGAACTGTACGGCGACGCGGTGCGGCGCAACGACAACAAGCGAGTCACCCAACGGTGGATCGAGCGGGCCGAAGAGGCCCTCGCTCAACACTTCGACCGTTCGACCGCACGACTGGTCGACGTCGTCATCGAAGGTCTGATGGTGCGCATGTCCATTGCGCAACAACCGATCTCGAAGGACGAAGTCCGTGCCCTGCTGACCATGGCCGCGAGCGGAGGACGTTGACACCGACCGACTTCCGACCGCCTGACCGATCCCTTCACGACCCCGAGGAGAAATCATGACCTTCCACAGCAAGATGTTCATCGACGGCAGCTGGACCGACGCGGCCGACGGCGCGGTCGACCAGATCCCCGCCCCCGCGACCGGTGAGACCTTCGCCGAAATCGCCCATGGCACAGCGGCGGACGTCGACCGCGCGGTCGCCGCGGCCGACGCAGCCTTCCCCGACTGGGCCAGAACCCCGGTGGGGGAGCGGGCCCGCGCATTCCTCGCCCTGGCCGACCGGGTGGAGGACGATCAGCGCACCCTCGCCGAGATCGAATCGCGCAACGTCGGCAAGCCCATCGGCCTGGCGCTCGAGGAGATGGAGATGATCCCCGATCACCTGCGGTTCTTCGCAGGCGGCGCCCGCGCCATGGAAGGTCGCGCGGCAGGAGAGTTCGTCCGCGGCAAGACCAGCATCATCCGCCGCGACCCGCTTGGTGTCGTGGGTTCCGTCGCGCCGTGGAATTACCCGCTTCTGATGGCGATCTGGAAGATCTCGCCCGCGCTGCTGACCGGGAACACCCTGGTGATCAAACCCTCTGAGCACACTCCCTTCTCCGTGCTGCGGCTCGCAGAACTCGCCGAGGGTCTGTTCCCCGCGGGCGTGTTCAACGTCGTCACCGGCGACGGCCATGACGTCGGCGCGAGACTCGTCGCTCACCCCAGGGTGCGGATGTCCTCCCTCACCGGTTCGGTCGACACCGGACGGGCCCTGATGCGCGCATCGGCCGACTCCAACCTCAAGAGACTGCACCTCGAACTCGGCGGCAAGGCGCCGGTGCTGGTGTATGCCGACGCCGACATCCCGTTCGCGGTCGGCAAGATCATGGAAGGCGCCTTCTGCAATTCCGGCCAGGACTGTATGGCCGCCTCTCGGCTCTACGTCCACACCGCCGTGCACGACGACCTGGTATCCGGGCTCGAAAAGGCGGTCAAGGAACTCGATCTCGGGGACATCGCCGACGAGAACACCACCATGGGCCCGGTGATCACCGCGGCCCACCGTGACCGGGTCGAGGGCTTCGTGGCCCGCGCCAAGGCCACGGGTCATACCGAGCTGATCCAGGGCGAGCATCCAGGAACCGGCTTCTACACCGCGCCGACGGTGGTGGTCGGCGCCAGGCAGGGCGACGAGATCGTCAGCACCGAGGTGTTCGGACCGGTCACCTCGGTGACCAGATTCGATGACGGCGACGACGTCGTCGCCTGGGCGAATGACACGGAATACGGCCTTGCGGCTTCGGTTTTCACCAAGGACATCTCCCGGGCGATGACCGCGTCGAGCGAGCTGCAATTCGGCACCGTGTGGATCAACGACCACCTGCCCGTCACCCCCGAAATGCCCCACGGCGGCTTCAAACAGTCCGGCAACGGCAAGGACATGTCGGTGTACGCGCTCGAGGAATACACCGAGATCAAGCACGTGATGATCAACCACGAGACCGCCTGACATGACCACCCACGCGATCAACACGTTCCGGCTACGGCCAGGGGTCAGCGCCGCGGACTTCGAACGGTTCTCGGTCGAACTCGACCGCCCGACGTGCCTGGCGTTCGACGTCGTGCTCGGGTTCGAGGTCTTCCTCGTCGATCGGGCGGCAGGCACCGGCACCGACGTCGTCGAGGTCATGACGGTCACGTCGTGGCCGGAGTGGGAACGCGTGCGCGACGCGGCGGCGGAACTCAAACCCGTCGTCGCGCGATTCGACGAACTCGTCGAGCCCGGCAGCGTCACCACGCTACTCACTCGCAAATCACCCCTGTCCCAGGAGAACTGACATGTCGACACAACAGGATTACGACGCCATCGTGATCGGCGCCGGCCACAACGGCCTGGTCACCGCGAACTATCTGGCGCGCGCCGGAAAGCGCGTGCTGGTACTCGAGGCGCGCAACGTGGTCGGTGGCGCTTGCGTGACCGAGGAGTTGATCCCCGGCACGAAGTGGTCGTCATGCGCCTTCATCGCGGGGCTGCTTCGACCGGAGATCATCGAAGAACTCGAGTTGGCCAGGTTCGGCCTCGAGCTCTACCAGGGCGACGCGCTGTCCTTCACGCTGTTCAGGGACGGCACCTCCTTCACGATGTGGAAGGAGACCGACCGCACCCTGCGCGAGTTGGAGAAACTCAACAAGAACGACGCGCAGTCCTTCCTCGACTTCGGGGTCCGGCTGCAGCGCTTCGCCGGACTCGTCACCCCGTACCTGCTCAGCTCCCCGCCGCAGCGCTCGGAGGTCATCGCCGCCTTCGAGGAGGCCGGGGAGCAAACGTTGTTCAACGAATTCACGTTGCTCTCGGTCCGCGACCTGCTGGACCGGTACTTCGAGGACGAGCGACTCAAGAGCATGCTGACGTTCTTCGGGATGGTCTCGATATTCGGCGGCCCAAGCTCACCTGGCACGGCCTACACCTACGGCCATCACTCCTGGGGTGAGTTCAACGGCAACTTCGGGCAATTCGGTCTGGCCCGCGGCGGGATGGGCGCGATCAGCGAGGCCCTCGCGGCAGGAGCACGCCACTACGGCGCCACCATCCGGACGTCGGCTCCCGTCGCTCACGTGGTCGTGGAGCACGGAACCGCGACCGGGGTCCGCCTCGAAGACGGCTCCGTCATCACGGCCGCGCAGGTGTTCTCCAACGCCGACCCCAAGCGGTCCATGCTGCAGCTGATCGAACCAGGAGTGCTACCGGCCAAACTCGTTCACGACGTCAAGGAGATCGACACCAGGGGCTCGATGGCCAGGATCCACCTACTGATCGACGAACTGCCGCAATACCTTCCGTTCCCGGACGCTACGGCAGGGCCGCAGCATCACGGGCATCAACTGCTCGGACCCAGTCGAGAGGCCTTCGAGGAAGCCTACGAGGCGCAGCGCCGGGGGACCTTCCCGAGCACCTTCGTCATCGAAGCGGTCACCCAGTCGGTGACCGACGACACGCTGGCACCAGAAGGGCTGCACACGTTGACCCTTGGGATTCAGCAGCTTCCGTCGGAACTCACCGGGACGACCTGGGCTGCGGAGAAGGAGAAGTGGGCGGACCTGGTCCTCGAGGACCTGTTCACCTATGCGCCCAACCTCCGCGAGCACATCCTGGACCGGGCGATCATCACGCCCGACGACCTGAACGACGAGTACCTGATCACCGATGGCAACATCTTTCACGGCAGCATGATGCTGGATCAGCTGTTCGGGGCCCGCCCGATTCCGGAGTTGTCGAATTACCGCACACCGGTGCGCAATTACTATCTCTGCGGATCCGGCACCCACCCGGGTGGCGGGGTGATGGGAGCCAACGGGCACAACGCGGCGAAGGTCGCCCTCGCCGACGCTGCGGGCCTCGTCGGACCGGTGAAGGCGGCCGGCGTTGGGCCGGGCTCTCGCAAACCACCGTGGCAGCAGCGGCTGGTCGGCTCCCTGATGTCCACCAGGGCGGGGCGGTGGGCGGGCTATCAGGCCGCACGCCAGCCCGCACTGCGCAAGATCACCGCCTACGCCGCCCGCGTCCGCTAGCCATGACGCCATCATCGGAGGGATTGCGAAGCGCGAAGTGGTTTGCCGGAAAGGACGTTCCCGGTTTCGTCCACCGCTCCGCGATGCGGGCGTCCGGGTTCTCCCGGATGGCATTCGAGGGCAGGCCGATCGTCGGCATCTGCAACTCGTGGTCCGAAGTCGTCAACTGCAACATGCACTTTCGCGGCTTGGCCGACTCGGTGCGCCGAGGGGTGCTGGCGGCCGGTGGATTCCCGCTGGAGTTCCCCACCATGTCACTCGGCGAACAGCTGATGAAGCCGACCACCATGTTGTTTCGCAATCTCATGGCGATGGACGTCGAAGAGTCCATCCGCGCGTACCCGTTCGACTCCGTCGTCCTGCTCGGCGGATGTGACAAGACGGTTCCCGCCCAGCTGATGGGGGCGGCCAGCGCCGACGTGCCCGCCATCGTGCTGACCGGGGGGCCCGCCGCACCCGCGGTCTTCCGGGGCAAGCAGCTCGGGGTGGGGACCGACCTCTGGGAGTACATCGACGACGTCAGGGCGGGTCGGATGTCGATGGATGAGTACGAGCAGCTCGAGGCGGCGGCCGGACCCTCGCGCGGGCATTGTCCGGAGATGGGCACCGCCTCGACGATGGCCACCCTGGTCGAAGGTCTCGGGATGACGCTGCCTGGAACGGCGGCGGTGCCCGCGATGGACTCGCGCCGACTCCAGGTGGCCGAGGAGTGCGGAGCGCGGGCCGTCGGCTTGGCGCTCGAGCGGCTTCGGCCATCCCAGGTGCTGACCCGCGAGGCCTTCGACAACGCCATCACGCTGATGCTGGCGGTCGGTGGGTCGACCAACGCGATCGTGCACCTGCTGGCGATCGCAGGCCGCGTCGGAGTTCCGTTGTCACTGGACCGCTTTCACGAACTATCCGCGCGCACACCGCTGGTGGTCAACGTCCGGCCCGCCGGTGAGCACCTCGTCGAGCAGGTCTTCCACGCAGGCGGAATACCTGCGGTGATGAAGTCCGTGGAGTCGCTGTTGCATACGGACGCCCTGACCGTCACCGGTAAGACGGTCGCCGACAATCTGCCGACGGCCGCGGCGACCGACACCTCCGTCATCGCCCCGTTGAGTGACCCCTTCCAACCGCCGCAGGGCCTGGCGGTGGTACGCGGAAACCTCGCGCCCAACGGCGCGGTGATCAAGTGCAGCGCCGCCAGCCCCGAGCTGCTGATCCATCAAGGGCCCGCGGTCGTGTTCGAGAACATGAAGGATCTGATGGCGCGCTTCGACGATCCCGACCTCGAGGTGACCCGCGACTCCGTCCTGGTTCTACGCTCGGCCGGGCCGCGCGGCGCCCCTGGCATGCCAGAGTGGGGGCAGTTGCCGATTCCCAGCAAGCTGCTCAAGCAGGGCGTCACGGACATGGTGCGGATATCCGACGCCAGGATGAGCGGAACCGCCTATGGCACTTGTGTTCTGCACGTCAGCCCGGAATCGGCCGTGGGAGGGCCGCTTGGTCTGGTCCGCGACGGTGACGTCATCGCCCTCGACGCCCATGCGGGGAAGCTCGACGTCCTGGTCTCCGATGCCGAACTCGCCACCCGGCGCGCCGAGTTCGCCCCGGCGCCAACGCGTCACACGCGCGGTTACGCCGCCATGTACGTCGAGCGGGTGCTGCAGGCCGACCAAGGATGCGACTTCGACTTCCTCGTCGGACGCTCACAACACCCCGAGGAGGAGCCCGACGCGATCTTCGAGGGCTGGATCGGCGGTTGGTGAACGCAGGGAGGTTTACAACCAATCCCGCTTGCGGAACATCACGTACAGCAGCGCGACCACCACCACGATCACCACACTGCTGGCGATGAAACCGGCCACGGTGTTGATCCCTGGATACTCGACGTTCTGGCCGTAGAAGCCGGTGACGGCAGTCGGGACGGCGATGATGGCCGCCCAGCCGGTGAGCTTCTTCATCACGGTGTTCAGCCGGGCGTCCTGTAGCGAAAGATTCGTCTCGAAGACCGTGGTAACCATGTCGCGCAGCGACTCCGTCCACTCCGAAGCCCGCAGCACGTGGTCGTAGAGGTCGTCGTACAGCGGGTTGAGCTCCGGTGAGGTCTTCGCGTCCATGCGTCGACTCTTGATGGCGCTGACGACTTCCCGCATGGGCAGCACCACCCTGCGCAGCTCGACGAGGTCCTTGCGGTATCGGAAGGTGCGCCGCTGGAGGCCGCGTTTGGGACCGTCGTCTTCGAACAGCTCGTCCTCGAGCGATTCGATGCCGTCGTCGAGCGACTGGACGGCGTCGAAGTGCCCGTCCACCACGACGTCGAGCAGTCCATGCACCAACGCGCCGACGCCGTACTGCTGGCCACCAAGCTCGTCGAAACGCTGGGACACCTCGTCCATGCCGAAGCCGGGGTCGTCGCCCGCGATCGGTGGCAGGCGCACCGTGATCAGGCCGCGGGGCAGCACGAACGCCGAGATGCGGTGTTTCACCAACGTCGTCGTGGTGTCGTCATCGGGCGTGAGCGTCTGGACCGCGTAGACCGTGAAGAACGTGTGCGAGCGGTACACGGTGGCCTTGGTGCGCTCCTTGGGCGCGGTGGCGTCCTCGACCGCCCAGATGTTGAGCCCGAGTTCCTCGGCCAGTGCGGTGAGTGCGTCGTGGTCCGGGTCGTAGATGTCGGCCCACACCAGGGTGTCGTCGTCGGCGAGACAATCCGAGATGGCCGAGAACGTGAAACCGTCCACCGGCTCACCCGATCGCCACACCCGCCCACGCACCTCGGTCATCACCCCATCATCCAGCAGGCGCCTGGACCTTTGCCAAGACGGCCCCGGCCCAGCTCCTTGGTGGCGATCTCGATTGCGCACCGATCTCGCATCGAGATCCTCCTGGCCGGTGCACCTGCGGCTTTCCGGCCTCACGATGGCGACCAGTGAAACTCGTGCCGGACCGAAGGAGTGCTGCTGCCGTGAGTGTGGTGGTTGAACGTGGACTCGCGCGCTGTCCACGATGTGTGGCCGTCGCCGACTACACCTTCGTCGAATCGGGACCCAATTCCCTGCGCTACGAGGTGCGATGCAGCCGATGTGGTGAGGACTACTGCGAGGAGCACAGCCCGGTCGCCCCGGACTTCACGGCGGCCGTCGGGGCGTTGGCGATCCGCGCGCCAGACGTCGGGGCTCCCGCGGCGGCCAGGTACCGGAGCAGGGCGCTGGCCTGGCTCGTCGAGGCCAGGGAGCACGCGTCGGGCGTGGCAGCTCGCGCGTCGTCGTGGATCGTGTTGAAGGCAAGGACTCTTCGGAGCTGAGCGGTGGGATCTAGAGCTGGTCGCGCAGCTCGCGCAGCGTCTTCTCCAGAATGCGTGAGACGTGCATCTGGGACACGCCGATGTGCTCGGCGATCTGGCTCTGCGTCATCGACTCGAAGAAGCGTAGGTAGAGCACGGTGCGCTCACGCTCCGGCAGGGCCGCAAGCAGCGGACGGACCGTCTCCTGATCGGTGATCCTGTCGAACGCGAAGTCGACGTCGCCCACCGTGTCGGAGACCATCCGCGGCGCGGAATCGCCGCTCGAAACGGGGGCGTCGATCGAGTGCACCCGGTACGCCTCGGCGGCCAACATGCTGTCGACGATGTCCTCTCGACTCATGTCGAGATGCTCGGCCAGCTGGCCGGCGGTGGGCGCACGGCCGAGCGACTGCGTCAATTCCATTGTCGCCCTGGTGATGTTCCCGTGTCGATCCTTGAGGCGACGCGGAACATGCATGGACCAACCGTGATCACGGAAGTGCCTTCGCACCTCGCCCATCATGGTGGGAACGGCGAAGGCGACGAAGTGCGAGCCCTTGGCGGGGTCGAACCGGTTGACGGCCTTCACCAGGCCCAGCCTGGCGACCTGGACGAGGTCCTCGATGTCCTCGCCGCGTCCGCCGTAGTGGCGCGCGATCCGATCGGCTAGCGCCAGGCACCGGTTGAAGATGGCTTCACGCTGACGCGCCACCTCGGCCGATTCGGGCACGTTGCCGTTGAGCGCGGCGAACATCTCCATGACGTCGGCGTACTCGTCGACTTCGTGTGGCGGGCGCTGCAAGCGGGCGGTCACGAGGCCATCCCCTCGACACCGAAGTCGGTCTGGCTCTCATCCGTACAGCAATGGGTCTTCATGTTGGACCCCCCTAACAGGCGTCCAAGGATACTGCGTGTGCCGAAGGTAGTTCAGCGAACGCGGTACCCGTTCCGTCTAGACGGGCAGGCGGAACCGGCAATCTGCCGTAGCCACGCAGAAAGAGTTGGGCGCGACCTCCCGCAGGAGTCTCAACGATGCGGCGCTACCCAAATGAATCGCGGGGCTTGGTACCCGCTTTGCGCTAAACGGGAAATGTCCTCGTGGACGAAATGAGAGTACCTCCTTCTGGACCGTCCGTGCAGCAAAGATTAAAACTCGCAATGATCCCAGCTATTCCACAGGAACGGGACGACGGGTAAAAACAGCGGGTGACCGCGACACCGTCCGCCGACTCCTGCTGTCGCTGAACGCGATTCCGTCCAGCCCAGCTGAAGAGAAAGTCGCAGGAACAGTGTCCGTCTTCGTTGACATCGTGCCCGACGAGTCGCGTACCGACCCGTCGGCCGAACGCACGCCCAAGAACAAGTGGCGCGGCCGCCTGACCCGTGCGGCCCTACCGCTGCTGTCGGTTCTGGTCTTCGGCGTCGCCTGGCAGCTCGCTGCGGCGAGCGGCATCTGGAACCAGACCTTCGTGCCCTTCCCCAGCACGGTGTGGAAGGCCTTCATCGACGTCTCCACGACGCATGACGGAACCCGCGGTTACGCCGGCTACCTGCTGTGGGAACACCTCTACATGACGCTGCGGCGGGTGTTCGCCGGCGTGGTGATCGGTGTGGTCCTCGGAGTTGCGCTCGGCCTGGTCATGGGCTCGGTCGGCTGGGTGCGCAGCGTCCTCGAGCCGTGGTTGACGTTCCTGCGGGCGCTCCCGCCGCTGGCCTACTTCTTCCTGCTGATCATCTGGCTCGGCATCGACGAGGCCCCGAAGGTCACGCTGCTCGCGCTGGCGGCCCTGCCTCCCGCGGCGGTTGCCACCACGGCCGCCGTCGTGGCCGCCCCCGTCGGGTTGACGGAGGCGGCGCGTGCCCTCGGCGCCACTCGGCTGCAGGTGATCCGCGACGTCGTGGTGCCCTCGGCGCTTCCCGAGACGTTCACCGGGATCCGTCTTGCCGTCGGCATGGCCTACTCGTCGGTGGTCGCCGCCGAGCTGTTCAACGGCATCCCCGGGATCGGCGGACTGGTCAAGGACGCCAGCAACTACAACAACACCCCCGTCGTGCTCGTCGGAATCTTCGCGATCGGATTCTCCGGCCTGATCATCGATGGTCTACTTCGCACCGCCGAGCGGCGTGCGGTCCCCTGGAGAGGAAAGATATGAGAGTCAAGACTCTTTTGGCGACCCTGTTGGCGGTCGCCCTCGCGGTGCTCGGGTTGGCGGGCTGCTCGGTGGACAAAGCCGGGCAGGACTCCTCGAAACCGACGATTCGCATTGGCTACCAGACCTTTCCGAGCGGCGACCTGATCGTCAAGAACAACAAGTGGCTCGAAGAGGCGCTGCCCGACTACAACATCAAATGGGTCAAGTTCGACTCGGGTGCCGACGTGAACACGGCGTTCATCGCCAAGGAACTCGACTTCGGCGCGCTGGGCTCCAGCCCCGTCGCTCGCGGTCTGTCCGCGCCGCTGAACATCCCGTACAAGGTCGCGTTCGTACTCGACGTCGCGGGCGACAACGAGGCGCTGGTGGCCCGCAACGGCAGCGGCGTCAACACCATCGCCGACCTGAGGGGCAAGCGCGTCGCAACGCCGTTCGCCTCCACTGCGCACTACAGCCTGCTCGCGGCACTCGCACAGAACAACCTGTCTCCCAGCGACGTTCGACTCGTCGACCTTCAGCCGCAGGCGATCCTGGCGGCGTGGGATCGTGGCGACATCGATGCCGCCTACACGTGGCTGCCGACGCTGGACGATCTGCGCA
>NZ_JBOGDD010000089.1:0-9221 GCF_050701675.1 Mycobacterium sp.
GGCAGGAACCCGAACGCCCTGCGGCCAGCCACGTCCCGACCGCAGCCGAGTGGCGCCCAGCGCCCGCCGAGGGGCAGTACATCCCGGCCGGAAGTCCAGGAAGCAACTGGGCCGCCCCCGCAGTGGAGAACGGTGCGTCGGCACCTGCCGCGGACGAGGGCGAGGCGCAGGCAGCACCCGCGCCGGTGACACCGCCGCCGCCGGTCACGCCGCCACCGACGCCCGCGATGACCCCGCCACCGACGGAAGCGCCAAGGAAGGGTCGGCACTACCCGGCCGCGGCACCCGAGACGCCGGAGACACCCGAGACGTCCGAGACGGAGTCCGCGAGGCGAGCCCGCCATTCGTCGGCCGCCGATCCCGGGCGGCCCACCCCTGCGCCCACCCTGGCGACCCCCACCCCGCCACCTCCAGTGACACCCGCCCCGCCGCCCGAGGCCGAGGAATCGGCGTCACCCCGCCACCGCGGGGCGGACGACGAGGAAGAGTCCGCAGGTCAGCACATCGGCGGCCAACCGCTCTCCGAACTGATGGCCAGACTGCAGGTCGGTTCCACCGGAGGAGGCCGTCGTCGGCGTCGCGACGAGTGAGTTAGTCTCGACGCGACCGTCCGGTACCCGCGAGGTCGGGACCGGAACGCCTGAAACCAAGAGCATGCGAGGTCGTCTGCGATGGTGCAGCCCCCTAGACCCGCGTGGGGTCCCCCCGACGGGCTGCGTCCGGCCCGCCTCACGGTGGGCATCATCTCCGCAGGCCGAGTGGGTACCGCTCTCGGCGTGGCGCTGGAACGGGTCGAGCACGTCGTCGTGTCGTGCAACGCGATCTCCCGCGCGTCGCGCCAGCGCGCCGAACGTCGACTTCCCGACACCCAGATATTGCCCGTCCAGGACGTCGCCGCTCACGCCGAACTGCTGGTGCTGTCGATCCCCGACGCCGAACTCGCCGGTGTCGTATCGGGTCTGGCCACCACCGGCGCGGTGAGACCCGGCACCATCGTCGTGCACACCTCGGGTGCCAACGGCGTCGGCGTGCTCGCCCCACTGACCGAGCGCGGCTGCATCCCGCTGGCGATTCACCCCGCCATGACGTTCACGGGTTCGGACGAGGACATCGTCCGCCTCTCCGGTGCGTGTTTCGGCATCACCGCGGCCGATGACGTCGGATACGCCGTGGCCCAGTCGCTGGTCCTCGAGATCGGCGGTGAACCGTTCGGAGTGCGGGAGGACGCGCGGCCGCTCTACCACGCTGCTCTCGCCCATGCGGGCAACCACGTCATCACGGTGCTGCTCGACGCCGTCGAGGCATTGCGCGCCGCGTTGAAGGGCCAGGAGCTGCTCGGCCAGGAGGTGGTCGACGACGCTCCGGGAGGCATCGCCGAGCGGGTGATCGGACCGTTGGCCCGTGCGTCGCTGGAGAATGCGCTGCAACGTGGACAGGCGGCACTGACGGGTCCCGTCGCTCGCGGTGATGCCGCTGCCATCACCGGTCACCTCCAAGCGCTCGCCGACGTGGATCCCGAACTCGCACAGGCATACCGGGCCAACTCGCTGCGGACGGCGCAGCGGGCGCACGCCCCGGCCGAGGTGTTCGCCGCACTGACCGAGGGAGGACGTACGTGACGGTCCGCAAGCCGCCGGCGTTCGCCGCGGGTGAGCTCAACGTCTACGCCAGGCCGCGGGACGCCTCCGACGTGTCGAGGGCACTGCGGACGACGGGGCGGCGGGTGGTGCTGGTGCCGACGATGGGTGCCCTGCACGACGGTCACCTCGCACTGGTTCGCACGGCCAAACGGGTGTCCGGCGCGGTCGTCGTCGTGTCGATCTTCGTCAACCCACTGCAGTTCGGCGGTGGCGAGGACCTCGACGCCTATCCCCGTACGTTCGACGACGACCTCGCGTTGCTGCGCGCCGAGGGTGTCGAGATCGTCTTCGCGCCCACCGCGGCGGACATGTATCCGCACGGTCCGCGCACGACGGTGCTTCCAGGACCGCTTGGTGCCGAGCTCGAAGGGGGATCACGGCCAACGCATTTCGCAGGCATGCTGACCGTGGTACTCAAGCTGCTGCAGATCGTTCGACCGGATCGGGCGTACTTCGGCGAGAAGGACTATCAGCAATTGGTGCTGGTGCGCCAGATGGCCGACGACTTCGACCTTGGCGTGCAGATCGTCGGTGTTCCCATCGTGCGGGAAGCGGACGGCCTGGCGATGTCGTCGCGCAACCGCTATCTCGATGCCGTGCAGCGTGAGCAGGCGGGCGCACTCTCTGCTGCGCTTCTCGCAGGCATGTACGCCGCGTCGCGCGGCGCGGCGGAGGTGCTCGACGCAGCCCGCGCGGTCCTCGACGAGGTGCCCGCCCTCGACGTCGACTACCTGGAGGTCCGCGACACCTGGCTGGGCCCGGCCCCGACCGAGGGGGCGGCGCGCCTCCTGGTGGCCGCGCGAATCGGGCGAACCCGGCTGTTGGACAACATCGCCGTCGACATCGGCGCCGCGGCGGGTATCGACGGGCATTCGCGCGTCGGGTCGGAGCAGAACCACGAACTGCCCTGGAGGAACTGAACGCCGTGCTCCTCGCGATCGACGTCCGCAACACCCACACCGTCGTCGGGCTGGTGTCGGGATCCGGCGACCACGCAAAGGTGGTGCAGCACTGGCGGATCCGGACCGAACCCGAGATCACCGCCGACGAGCTGGCCCTGACCATCGACGGTCTGATCGGTGACGACGCCGAACGGCTGACGGGCGCGACGGCCCTGTCGACGGTGCCCTCGGTCCTTCACGAGATCCGCGTCATGCTCGACCAGTACTGGTCCTCGGTGCCCCAGGTCCTCATCGAGCCGGGCGTCCGGACCGGCATCCCGTTGCTCGTCGACAACCCCAAGGAAGTCGGTGCCGACCGCATCGTCAACTGCCTGGCCGCGTATCAGAAGTACCGCACACCGTCGATCGTGGTCGACTTCGGTTCGTCGATCGTGGTCGACGTGGTGTCGGCGAAGGGCGAGTTCCTCGGCGGGGCGATCGCGCCAGGCATCCAGGTGTCCTCGGACGCGGCGGCCGCTCGTTCGGCCGCGCTGCGCCGCGTCGAGTTGACCCGACCGCGCTCGGTGGTTGGCAAGAACACCGTGGAGTGCATGCAGGCGGGCGCGGTTTTCGGCTTCGCGGGCCTGGTCGACGGCCTGGTGAGCAGGGTGCGCCACGACATCGACGGCTTCGCGGGCGACGAGGTGACCGTGGTGGCGACCGGTCACACCGCGCCGCTGCTGCTGCCGGATCTGCAGACGAGAGCGAAGTACGACCCGCACCTGACCCTCGATGGTCTGCGACTGGTGTTCGAGCGCAACCAGAACGACACCCGCGGCAAGCTCAGGCCGGCCCGCTAAAGCCCCTCCCCAGGGCGATTTCGGCGCGGATGGTTGCGCTGAGCGCAACTCTCCGCGCCCAAGTCGCGTTTTCCTGTTGACGAGCGGCGCGCTCGGTAGAATCATGTGTTGCGTATAGAGAGTTCGTTGCGCACTACGCAACAAGTGGAGGATCGCTTGGCCGCCCCCAAAGTCGTCATCATCGGTGCGGGAATCGTCGGTAGTTCACTGGCCGACGAGCTCACCGCAAGAGGCTGGACCGACGTCACCGTGCTCGACCGCGGTCCGTTGTTCGCCACCGGCGGGTCGACGTCTCATGCGCCGGGTCTGGTGTTCCAGACCAACCCGTCCAAGACGATGACCGAGTTCGCGAAGTACACGATCGAGAAGTTCGGTGCACTCGAACATCCCGGCGGCTGGGCGTTCAATCCGGTGGGTGGTCTGGAAGTCGCATCGACCCCGCAACGGTGGGCGGATCTGCACCGCAAGGCCGGCTGGGCCGAGGCGTGGGGGGTGCCAGGAGACCTGCTGACCCCTGGGCAGTGCGCCGAGTTGCACCCGCTGCTGGACGCCGACCGCATCCTCGGCGGGTTCCGAACCCCGACGGACGGATTGGTCAAGGCGGTCCGCGCTGTCGAGGCACAGGCCAGGACGGCGACGGCGCGCGGCGCGACCTTCGTGCCCAACACCGAGGTCCTCGGCATCTTGGACGACGGCCGCCGCGTGACCGGTGTCCAGACGGCCGACGGAGTCATCCCCGCGGACGTCGTCGTGTGCGCCGCAGGCTTCTGGGGAGCACAACTGGCCAAGCAGGTCGGACTCGTCGTGCCGTTGGTTCCCATGGCCCACCAGTACGCGACCACCGGGCGCGTCGAGCCCCTCGTCGGCCGCAACACCGAGCTGGCCGAGGCCGGCTTGCCCATCCTGCGCCACCAGGACCAGGACCTCTACTTCCGCGAACACGTCGACCGCATCGGCATCGGCTACTACGGGCACCGCCCGATGCCCGTCGACATGTCGACCCTGGCGTCCGACACCGCAGGCGAGCAGATGCCCTCCATGCTCCCGTTCACCGACGAGGACTTCGCCCCCGCCTGGCAGGAATCGTTGAAACTCCTTCCGGTGCTCAACGATTCGAAGATCGAGCAGGGCTTCAACGGAATCTTCTCGTTCACTCCCGACGGCTTCTCGATCATGGGCGAGCACCGCGAACTGAGCGGATTCTGGGTGGCAGAGGCAGTGTGGGTCACGCATTCGGCAGGCGTCGCGAAGGCCACCGCGGAGTGGATCATCGATGGCGTCCCGGCCACCGACGTCCACGAATGCGATCTCTACCGCTTCGAAGACGTCGCACTTGGCGACGAATTCATCCTCGCGACCAGTTCGCAAGCCTTCGTCGAGGTCTACGACATCATCCACCCGCATCAGTACCGAGAGGCGCTGCGCGGGCTTCGCACCAGCCCGTTCCATCCGCGCCAGCAGGAGCTGGGCGCGTTCTTCTTCGAGGGCGGCGGCTGGGAGCGCCCCGCCTGGTACGAAGCGAATGCCCCTCTGGCGCAACGGCTCCGTGACGAGGGCCTGGCCTTCCCCGAGCGCGACGAATGGGCGGCGAAGTTCTGGTCACCGATCTCCATCGCCGAGGCGCACTGGACCCGTGAGCACGTCGCCATGTACGACATGACGCCGCTCACCCGCTACGAGGTGTCGGGCAGCGGGGCGGCGGACCTGCTGCAACGGCTCACCACCAACAACGTCGACAAGAGCGTCGGCTCGGTCACCTATACGATCATGCTCGACGAAACGGGCGGGGTCCGAAGCGATCTCACCGTCGCCCGGCTGGCCGCCGACCGTTTTCAGGTGGGCGCCAACGGGCCGATGGACTTCGACTGGATCACCCGCCACCTTCCCGATGACGGCAGCGTCACGGTACGCGACGTCACCGGGGCGACGTGCTGTATCGGCGTGTGGGGGCCCGCGGCGCGCGATCTGGTGCAGCCGTTGTGTCGCGACGACCTCTCCCACCAGGGTTTCAAGTACTTCCGCGCGCTGGGCACCTATCTCGGCGCCATTCCGGTGACCATGATGCGGGTGTCCTACGTCGGTGAACTCGGCTGGGAGATCTACGCCGACGCCGCGTACGGCGCGGCGCTCTGGGACCTGCTGTGGGCTGCCGGTCAGGACCATCGGGTGATCGCCGCGGGGCGCATCGCGTTCAACAGCCTGCGGATCGAGAAGGGCTACCGGTCCTGGGGCACCGACGTCACCGCCGAACACCGGCCGGCAGCGGCAGGTCTGGACTTCGCCGTTCGGATGGCCAAGGACGACTTCGTCGGGAAGGCCGCGCTGGAGAAGGCGCCGCCACCGGAGAAGATTCTGTGCAGCATCGTCTTCCACGACCCCACCGCCGTGGTGCTTGGCAAGGAGCCGGTGTACCTGGACGGCGCCGGCACTGAGAACTGCGCGGGTTACGTCACCAGCGCCGCCTACTCGGCCACCGTCGGTCGCTGCCTCGCCTACGCGTGGCTGCCTGCGGCGACGGTCCCCGGCGACGTCGTCGCCGTCGACTACCGGGGGGACCGCTACGGCGCCACGGTCCACGCCGAGCCGGTGGTGGACCCCGAGATGTCGAGGATCAGGCGATGAGCCTTCACGCGGAGGGACCGGTGAGCACATGACTTCAGATCTGCCACCCCTGCTTCATCCACCCGATATGAACTCACCCGCCATGAACTCACCATCGGCCCTGCGCTCGACCCTGGGCGGCAGGCACTACACCAGCCCCGAACTGTTCGCCGCCGAGCAGGAACACGTCTTCGAGGCGATGTGGTTCTGCGCCGCCAGGTCGGGCGATCTCGCGCTGCCTGGGAAGTTCAAGAAGGTCCAGGTCGGCCGGGAGAGTGTGCTGCTGGTGCGTGGTCGCGACGGGTTGCTGCGGGCGTTCCTCAACGTCTGCAGGCACCGCGGCGCCCAGCTGTGCATCGAGGCCGAGGGCGAAGTGAAGCGCAACCTGCGCTGTCCCTATCACTCCTGGACGTACGCACTGGACGGAAAGCTGGTCGCAGCCCCCAACATCGGGACGCTGACCGACGACTCGGGCGCGCCGATCGACCGATACCGGTATGGGCTGGTGCCGGTCGCGCTCACCGAGTGGCTCGGCTACGCCTGGGTGTGTCTGTCGGATACGCCGCCCCCGTTCGAGGACGTCGTCTCCGAGACCACCAGGACACTGGGCGACGCGGACGCCATCAACCGGTACGGAATCGGGGGGCTGGACGTCGGCCGCCGAATCGTCTACGACGTGGCGGCCAACTGGAAGCTGATCGTCGAGAACTTCATGGAGTGCTACCACTGTTCGACGATTCATCCCGAGCTCGTCGGCGTGCTGCCCGAGTTCACCCGCGGCGTGGCCGCGCAGGCCAACATCGGTCTGGGGGCTGAATTCGGTGCGAAGGTAGATGGATTCACCGTCGACGGGTCGGCGGGATTCGACCGGTTGCCGGGGATCACCGACGAGCAGGACCGGCGATACTTCGCGATGACGGTCAAGCCGACGGTTTTCATCAACCTGGTCCCCGACCACATCATCTTCCACCGGATGTACCCGATGGCGGTGGATCGCACCGTGGTGGAGTGTGACTGGCTGTACACCGCCGACGTGGTCGCCTCCGGCCGCGACGTCTCGCACTCAGTCGAGTTGTTCCACCGGGTCAACGAGCAGGACTTCGAGGCCTGTGAGCGAACCCAGCCGGCCATGTCGTCCCGCGCGTATCGCAACGGTGGCGTGCTCGTACCTTCCGAACACCACATCGCGGAGTTCCACGAGTGGGTAGTGTCCCGAGTCGGAGCTGGGTCCTAGCCCGGCGGAGCCGCTCCGGCGGCGACATCGACGAGAAGCTCCGGCGAGGGTGAGGTGGCCAATGAACGGTGAACCCGACCTGTACATCGGTGCTCGGTGGCGTCACGCCTCCGATGGGGGAATGCGGCAGATCATCAACCCGGCCGACGGAAGCGTCGCAGCAGTCGTCGACGAGGCGACCGACGCGGATGCCCGCGACGCCGTCGCCGCCGCAAGGGCGGTGTTCGACGACGGTGCGTGGCCTGCGACACCAGTGACGGAACGGGCCGCGTTGCTGGACCGAATCGCCGACCTGTTGCAGCGGGACAAGGAGTCGTTGGCGGTAATCGAGACGCGCGACACTGGAAAGACGTTGGTGGAGAGTCGGATCGACATCGACGACGTGACGTCGGTGTTCCGCTACTACGCTCGCCTGGTCGGAGTCGAAGCCGACCGGGTGATCGACGTTGGCGACCCTGCCGTCATCAGTCGGGTGGTCCGCGAGCCCATCGGCGTCTGCGTCCTCATCGCACCATGGAACTACCCGCTGCTGCAGATGTCGTGGAAGATCGCGCCCGCCCTGGCGGCTGGCTGCACGATGGTCGCCAAGCCAAGCGAGGTCACGCCGCTGTCCACCATCGCCTTCGTACACCTGATGGAGGAGGCAGGCGTACCGGGCGGCGCGGTCAACCTCGTACAAGGCAGCGGCGCGGCACTGGGAAGCGCGCTGACGGACAACGCCGCCGTCGACTTCATCTCGTTCACGGGGGGACTGGCCACCGGACGGACCATCTCCAAGGTGGCCGCCGAGCACGTCACCAAGGTCGCGGTGGAACTCGGCGGGAAGAACCCGCACATCGTGTTCGCCGACATCGGAACGGGAGATGCGTGGGACGCCTCCGTCGACCAGGTGCTGACCGGCGTCTTCCTCCATTCGGGTCAGGTGTGCTCGGCGGGCACCCGGCTGATCGTCGAGGAGTCCATCGCCGACGACTTCGTCGCCGCCCTGGTCGAACGTGCCGAGAAGATCCGGATGGGCGACGGCATGGACCCGGCGAGCGAGACCGGACCGCTGGTGTCCGAGCAGCACCGCGCCAAGGTGGAAGCTCACGTGGCAGCGGCTATTTCCGAGGGCGCCAAGCTTCTCACGGGGGGATCGCGACCCGCCGACCCGGCGCTGGACAAGGGCAGCTTCTACCTGCCGACGATCTTCGATCGGTGTGACCGGTCGATGGGGATCGTCCGTGAGGAGACCTTCGGGCCGATCCTGACGGTCGAGAGATTCACCGAAGAAGCCGAGGCGATTCGGCTCGGCAACGACACGGAATACGGTCTCGCGGCGGGCGTTCGTACGTCCGACCCGGCGCGGGGCGAACGTGTGGTGCGCGGGTTGAGGCACGGCACGGTGTGGCTGAACGACTTCGGCTACTACACCGCGGCAGCGGAGTGGGGCGGATTCGGGAAGTCTGGTAACGGCCGCGAGCTCGGCCCCACGGGGCTCGCGGAATACCAAGAGCTCAAACATATCTGGCACAACACCGCGCCGAAACCCGCAGGCTGGTTCAAAGGTAACTGACGAGCCGCAGCAAGCACTTTGATGAGAGGACGCCTCAATGGCAGTTCAAACGGGGACTCATGGCGCCGACAGCGGCGGCCTCGACGACTTCGGTTACAAGGAATCCCTCGATCGCAGCATCGGCAAGTTCGCCAGCTTCGCGGCAGGCGTCAGCTATATCTCGATCCTGACCGGAACCTTCCAGCTGTTCTACTTCGGCTTCGGTACGGCAGGCCCCGCCTACCTGTGGTCGTGGCCGATCGTCTTCGTCGGCCAGATGGCAGTGGCGCTGTGCTTCATGGAACTAGCCGCCAAGTACCCGATTGCAGGAGCGGTCTACAACTGGTCGAAGATGCTCGCGAGCCGAATCGTTGGATGGATGTCGGGCTGGCTCATGCTGACGGCGTCGATCGTGACGATCTCGGCCGTCGCGCTGGCGTACCAACTCAATCTGCCTCGGCTGTGGAGCGG
>NZ_JBOGDD010000090.1:0-2353 GCF_050701675.1 Mycobacterium sp.
TCACCTGAGAGACGGGTTGATAGCGGACGAACGGCTGAACCCAACCGGGGAACGAGTGGGCGGGGGCCATCCCGGTGGACAACAGGACCAACAGTAGCTGGGGGATGAGCAGCAACTGGCTGGACGCGTCCGTCGACTTGACCCGGGTGCCCGTCGCGTCGGCGCCAAGCGACAACGCGAGAGTCAGCGCCAGCACGATGACGACGAAGGCGACTCCATACCCAAACCCACCCGCCATCCGGAAGCCGAATGCGTAGGCGACGCCGACGGCGGCGAGCAGGGCCATGGCCCCGCGAAGCAGGCAGTACACCATCCGTGCCATCAGCGGCAGCAGGGCGGGAATGGGCAGGGTGCGAAGACGCACCCCGAATCCGGTCGACTGTTCCCGTGCGGCCCGGTCGGCGGTGGTCATCGCGCCGAACAGCATCGCCTGAATGACGACTGCCGGTAGCACGTACTGGGGGTAATCGGTTCCGCCGGTGTCGATCAGACCGCGCAGTGCCAGGGTGAATCCGACGAACGTCGCGACGGGGACGAAGATCGCGAACACCAGATCGAGGTCGCGTAACGTGCCCCGCATGGTGCGCTCGGTGAGCGCCACTAGCGCAGGCATTGCGTTCATGCGGTGACGGTCGCCGGACTCAGATGAAGGAAGACCTCGTCGAGCGACGGCTTGCGCAGCGAGATGTCGATCAGTTCGATGCCGAGGCGGTCGATCCTGCGGAGCACCTCGGTGAGGGTCGCTGCCCCGTCGGCGGCAGGCACCGAGACGGTGTTCGCCTCGAGGTCCACCTCCACGCCCTCGAAGTCGGTGAGGACGGCCGCGATCCTGGAGATCTCCTCCGAACGCACGGGCGTCACCTGACAGAAGCTGAAGCCGACCCGTCGTTTGAGTTCGTCGGCGGTCCCACGGGCGATGACCCGTCCCGAGTCGAGAATGACGATCGAATCGCTGAGCACGTCGGCTTCTTCGAGATACTGGGTCGTCAGCAGGATCGTCACGTCCTGGGCAGACAGCGACGACACCAGTGACCACACGTCACGTCGGCTACGCGGATCGAGACCCGTCGTCGGCTCGTCGAGGAACAGCACCTTCGGCGGAACCACCAGCGCGGCGGCGATGTCGATTCGGCGGCGCATGCCACCCGAATAGGTGAGCACCCGACGGTCGGCGGCGTGCGCCATGTCGAACTGGTGAATGAGCTCGTCGGCACGTGCTCTCGTTTGCTTGCGCCGCAGGCCGCGGAGCCTGCCGAAGAGTTCCAGGTTCTCGCGCCCGGTGAGGAGCAGGTCGAGTGCTGCCTCCTGGCCGGTCACGCCGATGTTCGCCCGCACCCGGGCCGGCTGGTCGGCGACGTCGTGGCCCGCCACCAGCG
This sequence comes from Mycobacterium sp., assembly GCF_050701675.1. GTDB lineage: Bacteria > Actinomycetota > Actinomycetes > Mycobacteriales > Mycobacteriaceae > Mycobacterium. Next base: position 1,377 of record NZ_JBOGDD010000090.1, read on the forward strand.
CCCGGCCCGCATCCAGGCGCAGCAGGGTGGACAGGATCTTGACCACCGTCGTCTTGCCGGCCCCGTTGTGGCCAAGCAGGGCGCAGACGGTCCCGGTGGGCACGGAGAAGTCGACGTCCTGCAGCGCAGGCACGGCGCCGCCGAACGTCTTGCCGACTCCCTCTAGCTCGATCACGGGTAGACGATACCGCGATACCGCGGCCGGCAATGGGTGGCGGGGTTGAAAGACCTTGCGTACCAGCCAAGTTGGCCGCAATGATCGGGCTTGGGGATTTGCTGTCGAACGTTGCAAACGTCATCGCGACAGGTGTTTGGCGTGCGAATTTCGATGCGAAGGTCGCTGAGCGGCAGTGCAATAAGCAGAATCGGCCAATTTCGGGCTACGATCTCGTCGTGCTCGAACGGCTGCGCTTTTCGATCATCGTTCCTGCGCACAACGAAGAGGGGTATATCGCAGACACCCTCGAACACGTCGCTGCCTTGTCGTATCCGACCGACTCCTACGAAGTGCTGGTCGTCGAGAACGGTTCCTCAGACCGGACGTTGGACGTCGCAAAGGGGTTTGAGCGCAGCAATATTCGCGTGTTCAGCAGCAGCTGCGTCGGCGTCTCTGCCGCGAAGAACTTCGGCATCGACAGGATGTCGGAGGCTAGCGACTGGGTGGTGTTCCTGGATGCGGACACCATCCTCGAAGCAGACTTCTTGAATGATCTGCAGCGGATGGTGCGCGGGAGCGGGGACCGATTGACGGTCGGCACCACCAGGGTCCGGGCAATTGGCGGTGGTCGTCGGGCGCGGGCCTGGTTCGCGTACTACGATCTCGCCCACCGGCTCGGAAAGGGTTCGTACGCCATCCAGATTGCGCGCCGTTCGCTGTTCCCCGCGATCAGATTCGACGAGCATCTCACGATGGGTGAGGACTTGCAGCTCATCAAACGGGCGCGGGAGTCGGGCGACTTCTTCTTCCTGCCGACCAA
>NZ_JBOGDD010000091.1:0-4414 GCF_050701675.1 Mycobacterium sp.
CGCGGCGCTGGCCCGCCTGTCTGGTGGCCGGCTGCGCGCAGGAATCGGACACGGCATGCCGCGCTGGCTTCACCAGGTCGGCCAGCATCCGCAGAGCCTGATGACCTGTCTGGCCGAGGTGTCCGAGACCGTCCGAGATCTACTCGCCGGGCAGGAGGTCACCTTCGACGGTGACCAGGTCCACCTGGACGCGGTGACCCTGGTGCACCCTCCCCACGAGGCCGTGCCGCTGAGTCTGGGGGTCCGCGGGCCGAAGGGAATCGAACTGGCCAAGGAGCTCGGGCTCGGTGTCATTCTGGCCGAGGGTTCTTCCCCCGATTACGTGTCCCGCGTGCGACACGCGCTCGGGCCAGATCTTCCCATCACGGTGTTCACCTGGTGCGGCATCGACGTCGACGATGCCGCATCGGGTTTCGCCTCCGTCCGTCCCACGATCGAGGCAGCGCTGCAGAAGCCGTACCTGGCTCAGCAGCTCGGCGCCCTGTACGGGGCGTCGTCTGACGACGAGGCCATTCGACACCTGAGCGTCGCAGGAGACCAAAAGAGCTGCCTTGAGTCGCTTCGCCATCTCGCGGAAAGTGGCGCCGACCACGTTGTGCTCCAACCGGTTTCCGGTCGGGAAGAGGAGCAGATCGCACTGTTCGGACGACACGTCATCCCTCACCTCGCTGCGACACAACGGGTTTAGAACGCGCGGGAAACTACCCGCCATCACGTCAACGATAGGAGAATGTCATGGGCCAACTCGACGGCAAGGTTGCCTTCATCACGGGTATCGCCCGAGGTCAAGGTCGGTCGCACGCACTGACCCTCGCCCGCGAAGGCGCCAGCATCATCGGACTCGACCTGTGTGCCAAGCCGTCTACGACGGCGTACGACGGGGCTACTGAGGAGGACCTGCAGGAGACCGTCCGGCTGATCAAGGAGGTCGGCGGTGAGATTCACGCCGAGGTAGCAGACACCCGCGAATTCGACCAGGTCAAGGCTGTCTTCGACAGAGGAGTGCAGCGGTTCGGCCGCGTGGACATCGTGATTCCCAATGCCGGTATCTGCTCGGGCGCCAAGACGTGGGAGATCACTCCGCAGGACTGGCGCGAGATGATCGACATCAACCTCAACGGCGTCTTCCACACGGTCAAAGCCGCAGTGCCCACGCTGATCTCCCAGGCCGAGGGGGGAAGCGTCGTCTTCATCGGCTCCACCGAGGCACTCAAGGGCGCCGAGAACATCTCGTCCTACGCCGCATCGAAGCACGGCGTGACCGGCCTGATGACGTCGCTGGCCCGCGAATTGGGGCGGTACGGCATTCGGGTCAACTCGGTCAATCCGACGTGCGTCGACACCCACATGATCAACAACGACTTCGTTTACGGGCTGTTCCGCCCGGATCTCGAGAAGCCGAGCCGCGAGGACGTCATCGACACGTTCTCCGACACGCACCTGCTGCCAGTCCCCTGGATCGAGCCCAGCGACGTCAGCAACGCGATTCTCTACCTGGTGACCGAACCCGGTCGCTACATCACCGCCACCACGTTGGTGATCGACGCGGGGTTCATCGTGAAGTCCTGACCGGACGCCCACTCGACGCTCGGCCACTGCAGCCCTTCCGCACCGCGGGAGGGCTGCTCTGGCGTTTGGGTTACGAACGACCGCTCGACCCTCACGCCAACGCCAACAGCGCCGTCCGGGATCAGATCCCGAACGGCGCTGCCGTGTGCGTGCGGTGCGGCTACTCCGACGTGGTGACCGGTTGCCGCGTCGGCTCCGCGAGCGGGACCCTTGCGGCGAACTCCGGCATGTCGTACTTGGCCCGATGCTCGCGCAGGATGTCGGCGATCTCGATGGCGTCCCCTTCGGGGGCGGTCGAGTGCTGATACGGCTTGGCGATCAGCATGTACACCAGCCCGACGACGGCGACGATCAGGAACCCGATCAACGCGATCCAGCGGTCGAAGAACGGCAGGCTGGTGTCCCCGTTGGGGCGAGCCAGGACGATCATCGAGAGCACGCCGTAGATCAGCGCACCGACCCCTACCGGCCACCCCCACTTGCCGAGCGTCCACGGGCCACCGGGCTTCCAGCCCTTGGTCTTTGCCCTCAGCGAGGCAAGCACCACCATCTGGAAGGCGAAGTACCCGGCGAGGATCTGGAACGCGGCCACCCGGAACAGGGCGTCGGGCATGAAGTAGAGCAGAACGAAGAGGACAAGCGGCACGGCCGTCACGATCAGCAGTGAGTTGAACGGCACCTTGCGCGCCGAGATCTTCTTGAACACCGCACTGCCGGGGAACATGTCGTCCCTGGCGAACGAGAAGATCAACCGACTGCCCGCCGCCTGCTGTCCCATGACGCAAGCCAGGAACGACGTCAGCGCGACGACGAGGAAGATCTTGGTGCCGACGACGCCGAACGTCGCCGTGAGGATCGCGGTGATCGGGTTCGCGACTTCGCCGTTGACGATCTCCTGAAGGTTGGGCGCGGCCAGAATGTAGCCGACGAACGCGAATAGAGCCGCGACGCCACCGAGAACGACGGTCAGCATCATCGACCGCGGTATCGACCGAGCCGGGTTGGGCGTCTCCTCCGCGACCTCACCGCACGCCTCGAAGCCGTAGAACAGCACAAGGCCGACGATCGCCGCGGTGACGAACGCGCTGAGGTAACCGGACTCGCCGCCGGTGCCGAACGTTTCGAACAGAACCGAGAAGCTGTTCTTGCGCGCGAAGATCAGCAGATACACGCCGACGACGACGATGCCTGCGAGTTCGGCGGCAAGTCCGACCTTGGCGATGGTCGCCAGCGTCTTGGAACCGGTGGAGTTCAGCGCCAGGCAGATCAGGATGACCACGGTCGCGACGATCAGGCGCTCCAGCGGCGTCGAGGAGATGTTCGAGTCTGAATGAAACAGCGCGAGAACGAAGTCCGCACTGAACATCGCGGTGGTCGTGCACCCGACGATGACCCCGGCGATGTAGATCCACGACATGATCCAGGCGTACTGGCCGTTCCAGAGCCTGCGGGCCCACTGGTAGAGGCCGCCGGCGATCGGGAACTGCGAGACGATCTCACCGAACGTCATCGCGACCAGGAGCTGGCCCGCCATCGCGATCACCAACCAGAGGATCGACGGCGGTCCCGCCGTGGTGAGTGCCTGGGTGAACATCGAGAGCACACCCACTAGCGGTGAGAGATAGAGGAATCCGAGGGCGAAGTTCGACCACAGGCCGATCTTCCTGTCGAAGTTCTCCTCGTATCCGAGGACGCGAAGGTGGGCGTCGTCGCCGCTGAGCGACTTACCTCCGCCGTTCGTGGTTGTCATCATGTTCTCCTAATGGGGGTGTTCGGCGGTCCGGAGCGCGGCTTGTGATTGCCGCCACACATGAATTCTGGTTCTCCGCCGAGCTCACAGGCAGACCCAAACCGTGCAACCAGAGCAACACTCATTTCACGCCCTGTTCACCGCGACCTGCACATATGCCGAACTTCCTCAGTTTCGGGTAATCCTGCGGTAACCCCGGCCGCACCCCGCAGCCGGGGCTGGCGGGAGCCCGCCGATTCACGGTAATGCCGCTCGGCAGATGCGGTTCTGCACACGCGAAAGGCGGCGGACGTGTCATCCACGTCCGCCGCCACGGCGTCGGTCAAGGCGGTGTCCGGCGGTCAACGCCGGGCGGCCCACGCCATCCCCTGCTTGGTCAGCCTGCGTACGTCGTCACCCGCGAGGTCGGAGGCGGCATGGCCGATCGAGTGATAGAACACCCGGCCCCGACCCCACTGACGAACCCACGCAACCGGACTCCTCAGACCGTCGAGCCAGGCGAAGTGCTGACCGTCGAAGGTGGTCTCGGCCAGCACGACGTTGTTGGGATCGACGCTCATGTAGTACTGCTCAGAGGCCACCGAGAAGTCGTTGACGCCGTCGACGACGTCGTGATCGGTGTCGACGATGGTGACCTCGTACGGATGCGGGTAGCCCTCTCCCGCGGGGTGTGCGAGGAAGTCGCCGCCGAGCATCAGGTGATAGCGCAGGCTCGAGCGGAACGCCGCGGCGGCGCCGTGCCATGCGGCCACCCCGGTGCCCGCCTCGACGGCGGCGAGCAGGTGGTCCTCCTGCGAGTCCGACAGATCCTCGGTGGTCAACGCGTTGTTCCAGCCGACGATGATCAGGTCGTAACCCGTCAGATCGCGGTCGAGCGTGAAGACGTCCTGGCTCTCCTCGACGTCGAAGCCGAGCTCGTCGGTGATGCCGCGAGTCCAGTCGGCGATGTCATACGGGCTGTGCCCCGGCCAGCCGCCGTAGAGGTATAGCACGTTCGTCATGTCAGAACTCCCTTCTCGAGCGAGGTCATCGGCATCTCCCGAGGGCCGACGAGGGTCTCCGGCCGCAGTAGCGTCGCGACTTGCTCTGCGGACA
>NZ_JBOGDD010000092.1:0-14538 GCF_050701675.1 Mycobacterium sp.
CGCCGCCGCCGCATCACGACATCTACTCGATCGAGGACCTGGCACAGCTCATCCACGACCTGAAGAACGCCAATTCGCAGGCGCGGATCCACGTCAAGCTGGTCAGCTCCGTCGGCGTCGGCACCGTCGCGGCGGGTGTTTCGAAGGCCCACGCCGACGTCGTCCTCATCTCCGGCTACGACGGCGGTACCGGCGCCGCACCGTTGACCTCGCTGAAACACGCGGGCGCGCCGTGGGAGATCGGGCTGGCCGATACACAGCAGACATTGGTGCTCAACGGCCTCCGGGATCGGATCACCGTCCAGTGCGACGGCGGCATGCGCACGGCGCGTGACGTGATCGTCGCCATGTTGCTCGGCGCGGAGGAGTACGGCTTCGCCACGGCCCCGTTGGTGGTGGCCGGCTGCATCATGATGCGGGTCTGTCACCTCGACACCTGCCCCGTCGGCGTGGCGACGCAGAATCCGGAACTGCGGGCCCGGTTCAATGGCAAGCCGGAGTTCGTGGAGAACTACTTCAGGTTCATCGCCGAGGACGTCCGCAAGTATCTCGCGGAGCTGGGCTTCCGCAGCATCGACGAGGCCGTCGGCCGGGTCGAGACACTCGACACGGCACCCGGTGTCGCCCACTGGAAGAGCCAAGGGCTCGACCTGTCTCCGATCTTCACGGTGCCGAAGGACGCGCACGGAGCCAAGCTGACGCAGCGGCGCCGGCTTCGCGATCAGGACCACGCACTGCAGCATGCACTGGACCAGACCATCATCGCGCTCGCCGAGGGCGCCCTCGAGGATGCGCACCCGGTGCGCCTGGAACTGCCGGTGCGCAACGTCAACCGCACCGTCGGCACCCTCCTGGGATCGGAGGTCACCCGCCGCTACGGAGCACAGGGCCTGCCCGACGACACCATCCACATCACGCTGACGGGTTCGGCGGGCCAGTCGATCGGCGCGTTCCTGCCGCCCGGCGTCACACTCGAACTCATCGGTGACGCCAACGACTACGTGGGCAAGGGACTTTCGGGCGGTCGAGTGATCGTCCGGCCCGACGACGACGTACTTTTCCTGCCCGAGGACAACGTCATCGCCGGCAACACCCTGCTCTTCGGCGCAACCTCCGGCGAGGTCTTTCTCCGTGGCCGGGTGGGGGAGCGGTTCTGCGCGCGTAACTCCGGCGCCCTTGCCGTCGTGGAGGGGGTCGGCGACCATGCCTGCGAGTACATGACCGGCGGGCGCGTCGTCGTGCTGGGGCCTACCGGCCGCAACATGGCCGCGGGCATGTCGGGTGGCATCACCTTCGTACTCGGGCTGGACCCCGCGAAGGTCAACCCCGACATGGTCGCACTGCAGCGGTTGGAGGCGGAGGATCTGGCGTGGCTGCACACCGTCGTCGCGCAGCACGGCCGACACACCGGTAGCACCGTCGCACGGTCGCTCCTGTCCGACTGGCCCAGGCGCAGTGAGCAATTCACCAAGATCATGCCCACCGACTACGAGAAGGTCCTGCAGGCCACGCGGATGGCGAAGGCAGACGGACGCGACGTCGATACCGCAATCATGGAGGCAACCCGTGGCTGATCCGTTCGGCTTCCTGAAGGTGGCCAGGGTCGAAGCCGCCAAACGCCCCGTCGACGAGCGGGTCGGTGACTGGCGCGAGGTGTACGAGCGCCAGGATGCGCACGAACGGGCGGGTGAGGTCTCTCAACAGGCGAGGCGCTGCATGGACTGTGGCATCCCGTTCTGCCATTCCGGAACCGCCGGCTGTCCGCTGGGCAATCTGATTCCCGAGTGGAATGACCTGGTACGGCGTGGCAGGTGGGATGCCGCGAGTGACCGGCTGCACGCCACCAACAACTTCCCAGAATTCACCGGCCGACTGTGTCCCGCACCGTGCGAGGCGGCGTGCGTGCTCTCCATCGCCGAAGGCGAGACGGGTGGGGCCGTCACGATCAAGCGCATCGAGCAGACCATCGTCGACCACGCCTGGATGAACGGCACCATCGAGCCCCAGCCCGCCGCGATCTCCACCGGCAGGGGAGTCGCGGTCGTTGGCTCGGGCCCGGCGGGCTTGGCCGCGGCTCAGCAGCTCACCCGGGCCGGGCACCACGTCACGGTGTACGAGCGAGACGATCGACTCGGCGGTCTGATGAGATACGGCATTCCCGAGTACAAGCTCGAGAAGTCCATGCTGAACCAGCGGTTGGCGCAGATGCGCGCCGAGGGAACGCGTTTCGTCACCGACTGTGAGGTCGGTGTCGACCTGTCCATCGAGCAGTTGCGCCGTCAGCACGACGCCGTGGTGCTCGCCGTCGGCGCCCTGCGGTCTCGCGACAATGACGTCGAGGGACGGGACCTGGAGGGCGTGCACCTGGCGATGGAGCACCTGGTGCCCGCCAACAAGGAATGCGAGGGCGACGGCGCGTCGCCCATCTCGGCGGCGGGCAAGCACGTCGTGATCATCGGCGGCGGCGACACGGGCGCCGACTGCCTGGGTACCGCTCATCGCCAGGGTGCGGCGTCGGTCACCCAGCTGGACTACAACCCGGAGCCGCCCGAACAGCGGGACGACTCCCGGTCGCCGTGGCCGAGTTGGCCGATGGTGCTGCGCACGTCACCCGCGCACGCCGAGGGCGGTGCCCGTCGCTACGAGGTGGCCGTGCAGCGGTTCGTCGGCGACGACCGGGGTCAGGTCAGAGCCATGGAGATCGCCGAGGTCAAGGTGGAGCGCGACGCGGACGGCCGCAGGCGCATCACACCGGTGGGCGAATCGATCGAGATCCCGTGCGAATTGGCCCTTTTGGCGATCGGCTTCGAGGGGGTCGAGCACATGCCGCTGCTCGACGGACTGGGCCTGACGCTCAACAGGCGGGGTGCGCTGGCGTGCGGTTCGGACTGGCAGACCGACGCGCCAGGTGTCTTCGTGTGCGGAGACGCCCACCGCGGCGCATCGCTCATCGTGTGGGCCATCGCGGAGGGTCGCAGTGCCGCGCACGCGGTCGACGCCTACCTCATGGGGGAGTCGGATCTGCCCGCACCGGTCAAGCCAAGCGCGCTGCCCCTGGCAGTGGTCTGAATCGTCATCTGAATCGATTACGACTATGCTGAGTCAACGTGACTAGACGCGGAAAGATCGTCTGTACGCTTGGCCCCGCCTCCTCGTCGGATGAGCAGATCAAGGCACTCGTCGAGGTAGGGATGGACGTGGCGCGGCTGAATTTCAGCCACGGCGACCACGCCGATCACGAAATCGCCTACAAGAGGGTGCGCGCGGCCTCCGACCAGACCGGACGGGCCGTCGGCGTAATGGCCGACCTGCAGGGCCCCAAGATCCGGCTCGGCCGGTTCGCCGACGGGCCCACGGTATGGGTCGCCGGCGAGATGGTGCGAATCACCGTCGACGACGTCGAAGGCACCCACGACCGGGTTTCGACCACGTACAAGGAACTCGCCAAGGACGCGGCAGTGGGCGACCGCCTACTCGTCGACGACGGCAACATCGGCCTCACGGTCCACGAGATCGACGGCAACGACGTCGTCTGCATCGTCACCGAGGGCGGCAAGGTCAGCAACAACAAGGGCCTTTCACTGCCGGGCATGAACACGTCGGTGCCCGCCATGTCGGAGAAGGACCTCGACGACCTCAGGTTCGCCATGAAGCTCGGCGTCGACCTGGTCGCACTATCGTTCGTGCGCTCACCCGCAGACATCGAGCTGGCCCACGAGGTGATGGACGAGATCGGCCGTCGCGTGCCCGTCATCGCCAAGCTGGAGAAGCCCGAGGCAATCGAGAACCTCGAGGCCATCGTGCTGGCGTTCGACGCCATCATGGTCGCTCGCGGTGACCTCGGCGTGGAGTTGCCGCTGGAGGAAGTGCCCCTGGTGCAGAAGCGCGCCATCCAGATGGCCAGGGAGAACGCCAAGCCGGTGATCGTCGCCACCCAGATGCTGGAGTCGATGATCGAGAACTCCCGGCCGACGCGCGCCGAGGCGTCCGACGTGGCGAACGCCGTGCTGGACGGTGCCGACGCGGTGATGCTGTCCGGCGAGACGTCGGTCGGAAAGTACCCGCTTGAGGCCGTGAAGACGATGGCGCGCATCATCACCGCCGTCGAGCAGAACTCAACGGCCGCGCCTCCGCTCACCCACGTGCCGCGCACCAAGCGCGGGGTCATCTCCTACGCCGCCCGCGACATCGGCGAGCGACTGGATGCCAAGGCGCTCGTCGCCTTCACCCAGTCGGGGGACACCCTCAAGCGCCTGGCGCGGTTGCACACGCCGCTGCCGCTGCTGGCGTTCACGCCGCTGCCCGAGGTGCGCAGCCAGTTGGCGCTGACGTGGGGGACCGAGACCTTCATCGTGCCGCACATCCAGACCACCGACGGCATGATCCGCCAGGTCGACGAGTCGCTGCTGGCGCTCGGCCGGTACAAGCGCGGTGACCTGGTGGTCATCGTGGCTGGTGCTCCTCCTGGCACAGTAGGCTCCACCAACATGATCCACGTGCACCGGATCGGTGAGGACGACCACTAAGGAGATACGTGCCGGGGACCTCTGACCTCGAGGAACTGCTGTCGGTACTCGACCTCCACCGCGTCGACGAGGACACGTTCACCGGCACGCATCCGAGCAAGAACCCCATCCGCACGTTCGGCGGCCAGATGATGGCGCAGGCCTTCGTCGCGGCCAGTCGGACGCTGAAGCACGACCTGCCACCGAGCACCCTCTCCGTGCACTTCATCGCGGGCGGTGACCCAGAGCGGGATCTCGAGTTCCACGTCGTGCGGCTTCGCGACGAACGCCGCTTCGCAAATCGGCGGGTCGACGTTAGGCAGGGTGATGCCCTGTTGGCGTCGGCGTTGGTGTCCCACATGGCGGGCGGGCGCGGTCTCGAGCACGGTGTCGAAGCACCCGACGTGGCGGACCCACTCTCGGTGCCTCGGATCGAGGACCTCCTGGTGGGCTACGAGGAGACGGTGCCGCACTTCGTCGCCGCGCTCAAGCCGATCGAGTGGCGCTACACCAACGACCCGGCATGGGTGATGCGCGACAAGGGAGAGCGGCTCGCCCACAACCGGGTGTGGCTCACGGCCAAGGGCGACATGCCCGACGACCCGGTGATCCACGCCGCCGCGCTGGTGTACTCGTCGGACACCACCGTGCTCGACTCGATCATCACCAGCCACGGCCTGTCGTGGGGGTTCGACCGCATCTTCGCCGCCTCGATGAATCACTCGGTGTGGTTTCACCGCCAGGTGCACTTCGACGAGTGGGTGCTGTACTCGACGTCGTCGCCGGTGGCCGCGGAGTCGCGGGGGCTGGGCACGGGACACTTCTTCAACCGTGAGGGTCTGGTGGTGGCCACCGTCGTTCAAGAGGGAATCGTCAAGTACTTCCCTGGGTCGGCTGCGTCGTCGGGGTCACGCTGAACCTCTCCTGAACCTGGTCGAGCCACTTGTTCGTGCAGCCGTCGATCGCCTGCTGATCGTTTCCGGCGCGCATCGCGCAGTCCAGGTACTCCGTGCCGCCGACGTCCCGCCAGGCGAACCACCAGATCACCACGAAGGCCAGCGACATCACGACCGCCAGCGCGCCGAGTACTATTCCGGCGGTGGCGATTCCGCCGTTGTCGGCCTCACCCCGCGATGCCCGCCCGCGGCCGAGGAATCCGAGGACTACCGCCAGGACGCCGCAGCCGATGCCGCCAAGGACCGACCAGCAGAGGGCGAGTCCGACGATGGCGAGGACGAGCGCTGCCGTGCCCAACCCGTTCTTGCGGGCGAAGACGATTCTGGGGCCGGTCATGACTTCCGAGCGTAGTCGAGGTCGAGCACGGGACACGAAAGGCCAAGCGGCAGGTGATGCGTCGCGACGACGACCGTGCGAGTCGCTGGAAACAGCCCGTCCTCGGCGAGGAGGTCGCGCAGGATCCGTTCCGCATCCGCCGCGTCGAGATGTTCGGTGGGTTCGTCGAGCAACAGGATGGGAAGATCGCACACGATCGCGCGGGCGAGTAGCAACCGACGCCGCTGGCCTGCCGAAACCGACGCGGCACCGCCCGTCATCAGCGTGGACAACCCGTCGGGCAGGCTCTCCAGCCAGCCTTGGAGCCCGACCGCCCGTAGCGCCGCGGTGAGTTCGCGGTCTCCAGCGTCACCACGGGCAACGAGCAGATTGTCGCGCACGGTGGTGTCGAACAGATGCGCGTCCTCGGCGAAGAAGCCTGCGGTCAAGGGATTTCCGTGTTCGGCGGCGATCGCCATCAGCGTGGTGGTCTTACCGCATCCACTGGGCCCGACGACGGCCAACCGGTCACCGCGACGGAGGCCGGGTGACCTGATCGGAGGCCGAAGTCGCATCGTCGGATCGGGCGCGGTGAGGCCGAGCAGTCGTCGGGCGGCGATGCGGCCACGGGTGAGTTGAATCGCGGCGGCGGGCAGAGCGGTGGTGGCCTCGAAGGCCGACAGCGGTAGCAGCACGAGGATGGCCAACGTGGTCGGGGCGAGTACCGATGACAGCGAGATCGCGACGACGACGGCGCCAAGGACGGCGGCGCCCATCGCCGCCACCGGTGCGGCTGCGCCGTACGCGGCGGGCAAGGCGGCCCGGTCTGCGGCGGCGCCCCAATCTCGCTGTCTGCGAGCCGCTTCGGAAATCACGTCGTCGAGTTTGCCGGCCACCCTGAGCTCGGGTGCATGTTCGAGGGCCAGCATCGTGGCTGCATCGCGCGCCGAATGATGTCGCACGGCAACGTCTTCGGCGGCCGCGGCGGCGCGCGCGGCCAGCCACGGAGCGATCACCCCAGCGACGAGGAGACAGGCGAGGAGCACCGCGCCTGCGGCGGGCGAGATGACGGCGATGACCATCACGGACGCCGTGGACAGAACGGTGGCGACCGCGATGGGGAGCACCGCGCGGACCAGCACGTCGGACAACTCGTCGACGGAGGCGCCGACGCGGGACGCGATATCGCCTTCCGACAACCGCATGACGGCGTCGGCGGGTCCGTCGGCCAACCGGCGGTACAGGCGCGCCCTTGCCGTGCCCGCGGCGCGCAGTGCGGTGTCATGCGAGGCGAGCCGTTCGCAGTAGCCGAGCACGCCGCGCGAGATGCCGAGGGCTCGCACCGCCACCACGGCCACGCTGAGGTCGAGGATGGGCGGCATCTGCCAGGCCCTGGCGATCAGCCATGCCGAGACTCCCGCGAGCGCCAGCGCGCTGCCGAGTGCGAGCACGCCGAACGCCACTGCCATCGCCAGACGTGGCAGCCGGGGGCGCAGCAGCAAGAGGCCTGCGACCAACGGATCAGTGCGGGACAAGACTGTCACTCCCGACGTCGATCACCCGGTCACCGATCGCACGGACCGACGCTCGGTGACCGACCACCACGACCGACGCGCCCTCGCGAGCGATATCCCGGATCGACTGCAGGACACGGGCTTCGTGCACCTCGTCCAGGTGTGACGTCGGTTCATCGAGAAGCAGAACCGGCCGCTTCGCACCGAAGGCCCTGGCGAGGCCGAGCCGCTGACGCTGCCCCAGCGACAGTCCGGTGCCGTCCCGGCCGAGTACGGTGTCCATGCCTTCGGGAAGGTCTGCCATGACGTCGTCGAAACCCGCTCGGCGACAGGCGGCGTCGAGGTCGTCGATCGAGCCGAGCAGGTCGAGGTTCTCGCGGACGGTACCGGCCACCAACGCGGGCCGCTGCGGCAGCCACGCCACCCGGTCCCACCACGACCGGACGTCGATCTCGGTGAGGTCGTCCTCGCCGATCAGTACGCGGCCCGACGTCGGTGCGACGAGGCCGAGGATGACGTGCAGTGCGGTCGACTTGCCCGCACCGTTGGGCCCCGTCAGGACGGTCACCGTCCCCGGTTGAACTTCGACGGACAGCCGCTGCGGGGCGTCACCGCTGCGACCGGTCACGCTGACGTTCTGCAAGCGGATCGACGTGCTGGCGGGTGTCCGAGTTCCGCGGTGGGTCGCTGCGGTGTCGCCCAGCAGTGCGTCGGACTTCGCCGCGGCGGTCTTGCCGTCCTGCGCGGCGTGAAACTCGGCGCCGACGCGGCGCAACGGCCAGAAGACCTCGGGGGCCAGAAGCAGCGCGGTGAGGCCCGCTGCCAGTTCGACCTCGCCGAACACCAGCCTCAGCCCGACGCTGACCGCGACCAGTGCGACACCGAGGGTGGCGAGGAGTTCGAGCACCAGCGCCGACAGGAACGTGATGCGCAGCGTCGCCATGGTCGAACGCCGATGGGCGTCGGCGAGTTCGGTGATGCGGTGCTCCGGTCCGTCGGCACGGCCAAGGGCACGCAGGGTGGGTATCCCGGAGATCAGGTCGAGAAGTCGCGACTGCAACGTGGTCATGGCCTTCAGCGACGCCGCGGAGCGTTCCGCGGTGACGAGGCCGATGAGCACCATGAAGAGGGGGACCAGCGGCAGTGCGATCAGGACGATGACGGCTGCCTGCAGGTCGTAGAAGGCCATCGTCGCGACCGCGGCGGGGGTCAGGATGGCGGCTTGGACCACCGCGGGCAGATAGCGCGTGAAGTAGGGGCGCAGGCCGTCGAGGCCATGCGTCAGGAGTACCGACGCCTGGTCGCGCCTGGCGGTGAGTTCACGCGGCGGAAGCGCTGAGACCGCCGTGAGCAGCCGTCGGTTCAGATCGGTGATCGTGGCGGTGGCCTCGCGTTGACTCAACCGAGCCTGCAGCCATTGCGCCAGGACGCGAATGGTCCACAGCACCAGGAGAACCGATAGCGGGGGTACCCAGCTGGTCAGGGTGCGGGTAGCAGGATCGGTGATGAGGCCCGCCAGAACGTGCGCAAGAATCACGGCACTGGCGATCGCCGTGCCGGTGGTGACCAGTCCGCAGCACACCGATGCGGCCAGATGGCGACGCGTCACCGTTGCAGACCGATCGGTGGCGGGATCCGGGCGGCGGAGATCCGTTGCCGAAACACCCAGTAGGTCCAGGCCTGGTAAGCGATCACGAGCGGCGCGAAGATCAGGGCCGCCCATGACATCACCTTCAGGGTGTACGGGGACGACGACGCATTGTGGGCGGTGAGGCTCCAGTCCGGGTTCAACGTCGACGGAATCAGATCCGGGTAGAGCGAGCCGAAGAGCAGGATCACCACCGCCGCGACCACGGTCGCCGTGCAGGCGAAGGCCCAGCCGTCGCCGCCGCGGCTCCACACCAGCATCACGGCCGAGAGTTGCGCGATGACCGCGACGCCGAGCACCAGCCAGGTCCAGTCCTTGCCGTGCGCGAGCTGGGTCCACGACCCAAAGCCGGCCACCACGATGGTCACGGGCAGTGCGAGGCGGCCCGCGAAGCGGACGGCGTCGTCGCGGACGGCACCCTCGGTCTTCAACGCGACGAAGACGGCGCCGTGGAACGCGAAGATCCCGGCGGTGGCAAGCCCGCCGAGGAGGACGTACCCGTTGAGAAGATCGCTGACGGACAGCTCAATCTGCTTGTGCGCGTTGACGGGTAGCCCGTGCACCAGTGCCGCGAACGCGACGCCCCACAGCACGGCGGGCAGCCAGGAACCGACCGCGATGGCGCCGTCGGCCCAGCTGCGCCACTTGGGGTCGTCGATCTTGCCGCGCCACTCGATCGCGCAGATGCGGACGATCATGGCGACGAGGATGGCCAGCAGCGGCAGGTACAGACCCGAGAACAGCGTCGCGTACATGTCGGGAAAAGCCGCGAACATGGCACCGCCGGCGGTGATGAGCCACACCTCGTTGCCGTCCCAGACGGGTCCGATGGTGTTCAGCACGGCCCGTTTGTGTCGTTCGTGCTCGCCGGCCGGAGCCCGGCGCCCGAAGAACTCCATCAGCATTCCGACGCCGAAGTCGAAGCCCTCCAGGACGAAGAAGCCAAGGAAGAGTGCGGCCAGGGCGATGAACCAGAAGTCCTGCAGTCCCATGTCGGCCTCCTCAGTACGCGAACGACAGCGGCGCCACGTCGTCTTCCCCTGGCGGGGTGGGGGGCGCCGGCTCGGCGTCGTGTTCGAGGGGGCCCTCGAGCACGTAGCGCCGGATCAGCCAGAACCAGATGCATGCGAGCGCCGCGTAGAGCAGCGTGAAGACGATCAAGGACGTCAGCACCACACCCGCCGAATGGCTGGAGACACCGTCTGCCACGTTCAGCCGGAGCATCTGGTCTCCGGTTGGGTTGGGCACCACCACCCACGGTTGCCTGCCCATCTCGGTGAACACCCACCCCGCACTGTTGGCGAGGAACGGAGTCGCAACGGTGACGAGGGCAAACCAGGAGAACCAGCGTTGGTCTGGGATGCGCCCACGGCGGGTCCGCCACAGTGCGACCATCGCGAAGAGGACTGGCACTGCCAGCAATCCGATCATTGCCCGGAACGACCAGTAGGTGACGAAGAGGTTGGGCCGGTAGTCACCGGGTCCGAACTTGGCCTCGTCCTTGGCCTGGAGGTCCTTCACGCCATCGAGGGTCACGCCGTGGAACTTGCCCTCGGCGAGGAACGGCAGCACGTAGGGCACCTCGATGAGGTGGGTCACGCTGTCGCAGTTGTTGTGCGTTCCGATGGTGAGGATGGAGAAGTCGGGGTCGGTTTCGGTGTGGCACAAGGATTCCGCCGAGGCCATCTTCATCGGCTGTTGCTGGAACATCAGTTTGCCCTGCGCATCCCCGGTCAGACCAAGCGCGCCCGCGGAGATCAGTGCGACCAGGCAGCCGAGGATCGTGGCGGGCCGATACATCGTGCGGGCTTCTTCGCTGTCGCGGGCCCGCACCAGCCACCACGCGCAGACGCAGGCGACGAACGTTCCAGCGGTGAGGAACGCCCCGGCCACCGCGTGGGAGAACGCCGCAGTGGCAGTGTTGTTCGTGAAGAGTCCGACGATGCTCGTCAGCTCGGCGCGCCCGGTCTCTGGGTTGTAACGGGCGCCGACGGGATGCTGCATCCACGAGTTGGCCGCGATGATGAAGAAGGCCGACGCGTTCACTGCGATGGCCACGACCCAGATGCACGCCAGGTGCACGAGTCTGGGCAGACGGGTCCAGCCGAAGATCCACAGCCCGATGAACGTCGACTCGAAGAAGAAGGCCACTAGGCCCTCCATGGCGAGCGGGGCGCCGAACACGTCGCCGACGAACCGTGAGTACTCGCTCCAGTTCATTCCGAACTGGAACTCCTGCACGATCCCGGTCGCCACGCCGAGGGCGAAGTTGATGAGGAACAACTTGCCGAAGAAGCGGGTCAGGCGGTACCACGCGGTGTTTCCGGTGATCACCCATGCCGTCTGCATGACGGCGATGAGCGGCGCGAGGCCGATGGTGAGCGGTACGAAGATGAAGTGGTAGACGGTCGTGATCCCGAACTGCCACCTCGATACGTCGAGCGCGTTCACGTCCACCATCTCCCCGGGGCTGCCGGTATTTACTACGACATAGTGTAGTAGATACTTCGTCGCCAGGCCAGGACGTATTTAGGTGCCGGCGCCCTCGGACTTCGTCGGCTCGGGGGCCGGCTCCGGCGTGGGGTCGACCGACTCGTGCGTCCTGGCCTCGGACACCAGATTCGTCGCTCTGCGAATCGCGAACGCCGACACGATCTCCATGACGCCGAGGACGATCAGCCAAATACCCACGACGAACGCCAGCGTGCCGATGGAATCGAACGGCGACGCCAGGACGACGACGCCCGCGATAAGGGAAATGATGCCGACGAAGGCGTTCCACCCGCGGCCGGGAAGCGTCGGGTCGCTGATGGCCGACACCGTCGTGGCCACACCACGGAAGATGAAGCCGACGCCGATCCAAATAGCCAGCAGCAGAACGGCATCACCCAGATGCCGGAACGCCATGATCGCCAGAATCAGCGAAGCGGCGCCGCTGATGAACAGCAAGACCCGCCCGCCGGCGGACACCTGCAAGCTGAACGCGAAGAAAACCTGCTGGATGCCGTTGACCAGGAGGCAGGCGCCGAAGAAGATGGCCGCGATCACGATCGAGATCGCGGGCCACGCCACGATGGCGACGCCGAGGGCGACTGCCAGCAGACCCGACACGGCGGCCGATTTCCACAGATGCGGCAACAGACTTGGGAGAGTAGGGGTCGTCACGGGAGGAAGTGTCGCACAGTGTGCCCTGGTCGGACCGTGATTCACCCGCGTCGTCGCTTCGGACAGCGCGGATCGGAGACCAGCGTTAAGTTTCACCTACTAGAGCGCAGCGTCCCAGCTAGTGTTCCGTTCACGTCGTCGCCTCGTTGAAAAGTGAAGGCGGCCCGATGCAGAAAGAAGAGACCCGTGGTTACTGAAATTCGAGACCGTAGGGCGAGATCACGCTGGTGGCGCGGCGCTGCGGTCATCGCCGTGTCGGGCGCACTGGTGCTGTCGGGCTGTACGAAGAACACCGACACTTCGGGTCCGACGACGGAGACCACCGCGGCCAAGGCGGCCAAGGTCGACGACATCGCCAACACCGTGCCCGAGGAGATCAAGTCCTCCGGCAAGCTGGTCGTCGGGGTGAACGTGCCGTACACGCCCAACGAGTTCAAGGATCCCAGCGGCAAGATCATCGGCTTCGACGTCGATCTGATGAACGCCATCGCGTCAACCCTCGGCCTCACCGCCGAGTACCGCGAGGCGGACTTCTCGAAGATCATCCCGTCGATCCAGGGCGGCACCTTCAACGTCGGCATGTCGTCGTTCACCGACACCAAGGAGCGCGAGCAGACCGTCGACTTCGTCACCTACTTCTCGGCGGGATCGCTGTGGGCCAAGCCGAAGGGTTCGGACATCGACCCCGCGAACGCGTGCGGCAAGAAGGTCGCTGTGCAGGCCACGACGACTCAGGAAGTCGACGAGCTGCCCGCCAAGAGCAAGGCGTGCACCGACGCGGGCAAGCCGGCGATCAACATCGTGAAGTTCGACGGCCAGGACCAGGCCACCAACGCGGTCATCCTCGGGCAGGCCGACGCGATGTCGGCCGATTCGCCGGTGACGCTGTATGCGATCAAACAGAGCAACGGCAAGCTCGAGCAAGCGGGTGAGATCTTCGACTCCGCGCCATACGGTTGGCCGGTTAAAAAGGGATCCCCGCTCGCGGCGTCGCTCCAAAAGGCGCTCGAGCACCTGATCGAGACCGGTGACTACAAGACGATCGCATCGAACTGGGGTGTCGAGGCAGGCATGATCGACAAGCCGGTCATCAACGGCGCAACCAGCTGATATCCGGATTCACTCATGAGTGTTGACGTTTCGCCGCCACCCACTGCCCCCGCCGCCATCGACGCGGTCCCATTGCGGCACCCGTGGCGGTGGGTGACGGCGATCGTCATCATCATCCTCGTCGCACTGTTCCTCTACGGTGCGGCCACCAATGAGGCATACGGTTGGGCCACCTTCGGCAAGTACATCCTCGACGAACGGATCGTGTCCGGCGTCTGGGTCACTCTCGAGTTGACCGTCCTGTCGATGATCCTGGCGATAGTGCTCGCGGTGATCCTCGCGGTCATGCGGCTGTCGCCCAACCCGGTCTTCCGGTCGGTGTCCTGGGTGTATCTGTGGATCTTCCGCGGCACCCCGGTTTACGTACAACTGGTGTTCTGGGGCCTGTTTCCGACCATCTACAAGAACATCCAGCTCGGTATCCCGTTCGGTCCGACGTTCTTCACCCTGAACATCCAGAACCTCTCGCTGTACTTCCTGCTGGCGGTCATCGGCTTGGGTCTCAACGAGGCGGCATATCTTGCCGAGATCATCCGCGCCGGGATCAGCTCGGTGCCCGAAGGCCAGTCGGAGGCGTCCACCGCGCTGGGCATGTCCTGGATCATGACCATGCGGCGCACGGTGTTGCCGCAGGCGATGAGGGTGATCATCCCGCCGACCGGCAACGAGTTCATCGGCCAGCTGAAGACCACCTCGTTGGTGGCCGCCGTGCCCTTCACGTTCGACCTGTTCGGGCGTCAGCGCGACATCTCGGCGGTGCTGTTCCAGCCGATCCCGCTGCTGCTGGTCGCGGCAGGCTGGTACCTGCTCATCACCAGCATCCTGATGGTCGGCCAGTTCTATCTGGAGCGATACTTCTCGCGCGGAGTATCGCGCAAGCTGACCGCCAAACAACTCGGCGCACTCGCCGAGGCGCAGACACTGGGAGAGGCGGGGCACACATGAGCGCAGTTTCGGGTCCCGCGACCACACTCATGGTCAAGGCCGAGGGCGTATGCAAGAATTTCGGCGCACTGAAGGTGCTCAAGGGCGTCACACTGGAGATCGGCCGTGGTCAGGTGCTGGTCCTGGTGGGACCATCAGGCTCGGGCAAGTCGACCTTCCTGCGGTGCATCAACCACCTCGAGGTGGTCAACGGCGGCCGCCTCTACGTCGACGGTGACCTGATCGGTTACCGCGAACGCGGAGGCAAGCTGCACGAGATGCCGCCGCGGGAAGCGGCCAAGCAGCGCCGCGACATCGGAATGGTGTTCCAGCACTTCAACCTGTTCCCGCACCGCACCGCGCTGGCGAATATCGTCGAGGCTCCGATCCAGGTCAAGGG
>NZ_JBOGDD010000093.1:0-7649 GCF_050701675.1 Mycobacterium sp.
CACCTGATGAGCATGTTCGGCGGCTAGGATCCCGCTTCATGCCGGAGCGTCCGAGAACCATCACCGAACCGAGCCGCGAGATCGACGTCATCCACGAGACCGACGTGCTGGTCGTCGGGTCGGGCCCTGGTGGCCTCGCTGCCGCCCTGGCGGCGTCGCGCGCCGGGGTGCACGTGGCGCTCGTCGAGCGGTTCGGGTGTTTCGGGGGAAACATCACCACGGTCGGCGTCGAGGGCTTCGCCTGGTACCGCCGCGAGCAGACGGTTGAGGCAGGCGGAATCGGCTGGGAGTTCGAGCAACGCGCCAAGGAGATGGGCGCAGCGGTTCCCGAAAGTCAGTCGCTCTCATACGAACTCGACTCCGAAGGCTTCAAGCTCGTTGCCGACCGACTGGTCGGGGAGGCGGGCATCCACGCGATGTTGCACCGCCAGTTCGTCGCACCGCTGATGGACGGCGACACGATCATCGGCATCGTCACCGAGTCCAAGGCCGGTCGCGAGGCGATCCTGGCGCAGCGGGTCGTCGACGCGACCGGGGATGCCGACGTGGCAACGCGGGCGGGCGCGCCGGTCCAGAAGACACCAGTCGAGGACATGATGGCGGCCTCGGTGATGTTCCACCTCGCCGGTGTCGACAAGGCAGCGTTCCTCGAGGGGGTGGCGGAAGACCCGCAGACGTACCGCGATTGGGCGGCGGGTGAATTCGCGGCCGAGACCGACGAGAAGGACGCCGACCTCTACTCGCCGTATCTCGGCAAGCCGTTCGAGAAGGCCATCGCGGACGGCCTGCTTCCGGTCGACCTGAACACGATCGGCGGCACGTGGGGGGCGATGCACGACACCGGCGAGTTGACCTACATGAACCTGGTCCACCTCGCCGGCTGCGACGGTACCGATCCCGACAGTCTCACCCGCTTCGAGATCGAGGGTCGTAGGCAGGCCATGCTGGCGATCGAGGCGTTGCGTCGCTACACGCCCGGTTGTGAGGCCGCTCGACTCCGCAACTTTGGGATGACCATCGGCATCCGGGACACCCGCAAGATCGACGCCGTCTACAACCTCACCGAGGCCGACGTTCGCGAGCAGGGTCGATTCTCCGACAGCATCGGCATCTACCCCGAGTTCATCGACGGATACGGCGTGCTGGTACTACCGACGACCGGACGCTACCTGCAGATCCCGTACCGCTCGCTGCTGCCGCGGGCGGTCCGCCACCTGATCGTCGCGGGGCGTGCCACCGGAGGGGACCGCATCGCGCACGCGGCGACCCGGAACATGTCGTGCTGCGCCGTCACCGGCCAGGGCGCGGGCGTGGCGGCCGCGCTGTCGATCCGCGCGGACCGATCCCTGCCAGACCTGGACATCGCTGCCGTCCAGGCGGAGCTCATCCGCCAGGACGTCCGGGTTGCCTAGCTGACGGCCTTGGCCCAGTTGTCCCCGAGGTACTCCGAGATCTTCTTGCTCTGCTCATCGGTGGGGATCACCGGGGCGCCCTGTACCGCGGGCAGCGCGTCGAGCAGGGTCTTGTCGACGGTGCCTGCCTTGGCCATCGCGTCCGCGCGCACGGGTCGGGCCAGGCCCTTCAGGAAGAGGTTCTGGCCCTCGTCGCTGTAGAGGAACTCCTGCCAGAGCCGGGCTGCGGCGGGGTGGGGTCCGTCCTTGTTGATCGCCTGGAAGTAGTAGCCCCCCACCAGCGCATTGGACGGCACGAACACCTTCCAGGTGGGAATCTTCTTGGTCTCGGCCGAATTCAGGTAGTCCCAGTCGATGACGACGGGCGTCTGGCCGGATTCGATGGTCGCGGGCGTCGGGTCGACGGGCACGAAGTTGCCTGCGGCGTTGAGCCGGTGGAAGAAGTCGACACCCGGGGCGATGTCGTCCACCGAACCGCCGTTGGCGATCGCGGCCATCAGCACGCCGTTGGCCGCGGCGCTGGCGGTCGTGGGGTCACCGTTGAGGGCGACCTTGCCCTTGAATTCGGGGCGGAGCAGGTCATTGAACGCGGTTAGCTCAGGGACCTTCGACGAGTCGTAGCCAACGGACTCGTAGCCCCCGTAGTCGTTGACCCAGGTACCGTTCGGGTCCTTGAACTGCGCGGGGATGTCGTCGAACGTGGCCACCTTGTAGGGCGCGAACAGGGCGGTGTTCGCCAACGCGATCGCCTGCCCCAGGTCGAAGACGTCGGGCGCGGTGCTCTTGCCCTTCTGCTGGTTGGCGGCGGTGATCTCGTCCTGGCTGTTGGCATCGGGCTGGGCGGAGTTCACCTTGATGCCGTACTTCGTCGAGAAGGTGTCGATGATCTCCTTGTAGTTGGCCCAATCCGGCGGTAGCGCAATCACATTGAGCGCGCCCTCGGCCTTCGCGGCCTCGATCAGCTTGTCCATCCCGCCGAAGTCGGCCGCCGAGGTGGCCTCTCTGGCGTTCACTCCGGACTCCGTCTGGTTGCCGGTGTCCTTCTTCTCCGGGGGAGCGCACGCCACCAATCCAATGACGACGAGGGCGGACGCGGCCACTGCGAGGAACCGTGAGTTGGTCGTCGAGTTGATCATTGCCGAACCTTCCGAGGTAGGAGGCGCACCTGGCGTTTGGAACACTATCGCGACATCCGGTCGATGGCAGCCGGTTCTGGATTGTCCGTCCCTCGGCCGGCAAGCCTGCGGATCGAGTCAGACTGCGCTCCACTGGGTTCGGAGTGACCTCGGCGTAATCGCCAAACATGGGTGGCTGATCGCCCCAATCTCGATACGCTGTTCGAGCGTGAGCCGGGGTCGGGGGGATCTGCCAATGATCGAGTCTTCTATTCGCGTCGTACTGCGCGAGCGCGCGAGCTTGCAGCCCAATGACACGGCCTTCACGTTCCTCGACTACGAGCGAGATTGGGAGGGTGCCGCCGAAAGTCTGACGTGGGCGCAGTTGTATCGGCGCGTGCTGAACCTGGCACTGGAACTCGATGGCTGCGGCTCGACCGGTGACCGCGCCGTCATATTGGCGCCGCAGGGGCTCGAATACATCGTCGCCTTTCTTGGGGCGTTGGAGGCGGGACTGATCGCAGTTCCGCTCTCGGTTCCTGCGGTCGGTGTTCACGACGAACGTGTCACGGCCGTGCTTCGGGACGCGTCGCCCTCGGTGATTCTCACGACGTCCACCGCGGTCGAGAGCGTCGTTCCCTATGCGCAGCCATCAGCGGACGGGCCCATTCCCTCGATCCTCGACGTCGATTCGCTGGACCTGGATTCCCGGAGGGGGTCCAGCGCGCGGCGCCGCGGCTATTCGGACGTGGCGTATCTGCAGTACACATCCGGGTCGACCCGCACGCCCGCCGGCGTCGTGGTTTCGCATCGCAATCTGTTGGCCAATTGGGAGCAGATGGTCTTGAACTTCGCGGCCGACAAACCGATGCCCAAATCCACTGTTTCGTGGCTGCCGTTCTATCACGACATGGGATTGATGTGTGGTGTGTGTACCGGGATTCTGGGTGGGTGGGCCACGGAGTTCATGACGCCGATGGCGTTCCTCCAGCGGCCCGCCCGGTGGATGCAATCGCTGGCACGCCATCCGCAGGTATTGTCGGCGGCCCCGAATTTCGCATTCACACTCGCGGCGGCACGCACGTCAGACGATGACTTGGCCGGTCTCGACCTTGGGGACGTGGCGTTCATCAATTGCGGTGCCGAGCGGGTGAACCCGACGACGGTCAGACGCTTCAACCAACGGTTCGCACCCTTCAACTTTCCCGAGTCGGCGATACGGCCCTCGTATGGCCTGGCCGAGGCGACGGTCTTCGTCGCCACCAATGCGCCAGGCGCACCGCCCGACTTCGTCGAGTTCGAGCGCGAGAAGCTGGCAGCCGGCCACGCCGAACGATGTGATGCCGGTACGCCATTGGCGAGTTATGGAAGGCCGCGGTCACCGATCGTGCGGATCGTCGATCCCGACACCGCGAGCGAGACGCCTTCGGAGACGATCGGCGAGATTTGGGTGCACGGCGAGAACGTCAGTTCCGGCTATTGGCACAAGCCGGTCGAGACGGAGCAGACCTTCGGTGCAACGTTGAGCAATCCTTCGGCGGGCACACCCGAAGATCGTTGGCTGAGAACAGGAGACCTCGGCTTCTTCTCGGAGGGTGAACTGTTCATCGTCGGCCGCATCAAGGACCTCTTGATCGTGCGTGGGCGCAACCTCTATCCCGACGACATCGAGGCAACGGTCACGGAGATATCGAGGGGCCGAGCCGCGGCCATCGCGATCCTGGATGAACCCACGGAGAAGCTCGCCGTCATCGTCGAGGTCAAGAAGCGAGGCCAGTCCGAGGAGGAAGTCGCCGAAAACCTGCGCGACGTCCGGGAGCGCGTCACTTCGGCGATATCCAATTCGCACGGGGTGAGCGTCCAGGATGTCGTACTGGTGGCGCAGGGCTCGATTCCCATCACCACCAGCGGCAAAGTCCGGCGAGCAGCCTGCGTCGAACTCTATCGAAACAGTGGATTTCACCGTTTGGCTGCCGAGCCAAAGTGATTGGCGCCCAATCGAAGCGGTGTACCTCAGAGGTCAAGCGGGATCGGGGTTCGCGACCTCTTCGGGATCGGCCCCTTGCCCGGCGCGACTGGCAACTGCCACGGTCGGGCCCAACGGTTGGGTGCGGAACTCGACGGTGATCGCGGGATCGGCATGATGTGCGAGTGCACGCAGTGCCGACGGGCTGTAAGCACGTAGCGAGCTGATGAACCCATCGTGCGCCACCGGGAGGACCCGACTGAAGGGCAGCACCACCCCCAGCAACAGCACGTGCAGCGGTGCTCGCGGCCTGCGGAGGTCGACGATCATCAACTTGTTCGCGACTCGCGTGCCTTCGGCGAAGACTCTGGTGGCCAGCTCAGGCGGCAAGTGATGCAACGACAACGCAAACACCGCGAGGTCGTAATACCCGGCCGGGGCGTCGATGGCGGTGGCATCCATTTCCCGCACCGTGGCACGCGGGTTCTTGCCGAGATCGTCGGCGGCGACACCGGCCACGAATGCGGGGTCGATGTCGGTGACCGTCACTTGAGCAGTGGGGTGATTCTCCAGGAGCTTGCTCGACAACCCACCGAGGCCGGCCCCGAGTTCGAGGATCTTCGGAGAGGGGACATCGGCGACCTCGGCAAGCACCATTTGGGCAATCTTCTGGTAGGTGCCCAACCATCGTCGTCGTCCACCACGGTCCAATGATTCGATGACCTTTTGCTTCAGATCGTCGACGTCGTCGCGGTCAAGGTATTCCAGCCGGTCGGTCTGCAACCGCCGGTCCAGCCAGGAGGCGTCCGGCCCGCCCCGAGGCATGCTCACAATCTCGCCAGGATTCGTGTTCACGTAGACCATCATGAACGATGAGGGCAGTGACCGACTGCCGTTTGCGCCAAACTCTTTTGGCGCAAACGTGTCCCGATCGGACCGCCCTGAACGAACCGAGCACCTCGACCCGTAGATTCGCGCAACGAGGGAATCGAAACGCGCTACCATAAACCACCAGGTTTCCCTTAAGGAACAAGATGGACCGAATTGCATTTTCGATCTACTCGGGGCTCCGGACGGCTTTCCGCTCCTTTCGTCTGATGCAACAGAAAGATGCCGCGGCTTATTACACGATGATTGGCGACGACGTCATCGACTTCCAAAATGAAGGATACGTCGACGACTCCAAGCCGCTCTGGCTCAACCTCGGTTACTGGAAAGTCGCTCGCACCTATCCGGACGCTTGTGTCGCAATGGTCGAACTCCTGGGAACGCGGGCCGGGCTATCGCCAAGCGACCGAGTCCTCGACATCGGCGTCGGCTTCGGGGAGCAGGACTTCGTTATTCTCGATCGCTTCAAGGTCGCTCACATCACTGGCATCGATGTCACCCCCGTGCACGTGCACAAGGGTCGGGAACGCGTCGCCAAACGGGAGCTGGGGAAACAAATCGACATTCGACTAGGTTCCGCGACCGCAATGGAGTTCGCCGACGTTTCGTTCGACAAAGTCTTGGCCCTGGAATGCGCATTCCACTTCGACACGCGTGACCAATTCATGCGTGAAGCATTTCGCGTCCTCAAACCGGGAGGAATCATCGTGCTCGCCGACATGCTCCCGAAACCAGGCACGAAATCCGGCCTGGCGACCGTTTTCGGCCGAAAGTACGGTCACATTCCGAAGGCCAATTACTACGACAGGAATGAATATCCCCGGCGTATGGCTGCCGCGGGATTTGCCGATGTTCACGTGGAATCGATCCGGGAAGACGTGTTTCCTGCGATGGCCAAGTACGTTTGGCAGCGCGTTCAGGAAAAGAAGAAGATGAATGAAGTCGTGGTGGACGTGACGGAGGACGATCGCGCCAGGTGCCGCGGCGTATCGCTGTGGGAACGAGCAAACGGCTTCGCGGACTACGTCATCGCGTCGGCGCGGAAGCCTCTGAACACCAACGATGTTGGAGATCCTCAAACGGCTTAGAGCAGTCCAAGGAGTTTCAGATCGGTGATGTATTTGACGATGATCGGCGCCGAGACGTGCGGGATGTCCGAAAAGTCTTCGTGCGGACCGATTTTCGCCTCCCGCACCGCAGCACGGAACCGGCTGGTCGGCGCGTAGGGCCCGCGGTTCGGCTCTGGGGGTCGTAACTGCGTGGCAGATTGCAACAGGACCTGCAGCACGTCCAGGACCGAGTGACGGCGCTGTCGCTCCGGTAGGGCCCGTAGGCCGGCTTCGAAGCGTTGCAACCACTCTCCGAAGTCTCCGATGCGCTCGATGGGGTAACCGGCTTCGATCAGCCAGTCGACGTACTCGTCGAACCCGATGCCGTCGTCGTGCGGGTTCATCACGTGATAGGTCGAGAATCCGTCGACCATCTGGGCGCCGAGTGTGGCGATCGCCTCGGCGACGAAACCGACGGGTAGCCCGTCGAAGTGCGCGCGTTGCCGGTTGCCGTCGGCGTCGAGTTGATAGAGCGAGGCGGGCGCGATGCCGGTGGCCACCAGGCTCAGCGCCGTCCTGGTGAACACGTCCGACACATTGAGTTGGCCCGCATAGGTGGTGTCGGCCAGGATTACGTCGCACCGAAATACCGAGACCGGCAGGCCGCACAGGTCGTTGGCCTCGCGTAGCAGTACCTCGCCCGCCCACTTGCTGTTGGGGTAGCCGTTTCCGTAGCTGTCGTCGACGGTGCGGGTCGGGCTGATCACCCGGATGTCGGCATCCTCGGTGAAGGTCGACGGCTCGATCTGGTGGCCGACACCGGACGTCGACACGTAGGCATAGGGCTTGAGCTTCGTGGTGAGTGCGATGCGGATCAGCTCGGCGGTGCCAACGACGTTGGGCCCGAACAGTTCGCGGTAGGGGAGGACGGTGTTGACCAGGGCGGCGGGATCGACGATCAGATCGACGGGGTCGGCCAGTCGCTGCCAGGTCTGCTGGTCCAATCCCAGGTCGGCTTCCTCCTTGTCGCCTGCGATGACCTCCAGATGGTCGGCGGTGAGTTTCTGGAAGTGGGCCAGCAGTTTCGGGTCGCCGCTGTCGAAGGTCTTCTCCAGACGGCGCCGCGCTTCCTCGGTGGAGGTGGCCCGCACCAGGCAGATCAACGTGCCGTCGACCTGCTGCATCTGTTCGAGGAGTTCCAGGGCCAGGTAGCGGCCGA
>NZ_JBOGDD010000094.1:0-3330 GCF_050701675.1 Mycobacterium sp.
CGCCGCAGCCGCGTCATGACGCAGACCGTCGACGGCTCGGTCGCGGAGTCGGCCAGGGAGCGGGACCTGTTGCGCGGCATCGCCGACGGGTCACTGCGCGAGATCGAGGTCGCCTGGAGCGATCCACTCGGCCACGCCGCGGGCAAGCGAATCCCGGCAGGCCAGTTCCTGGACCGGGCCCAGGGGAGCGGGTTCGCGTTCTGCGAGGCGGCGCTGGGGTGGAACGTCGACGCGACCGTCATCGACTCACTGCACCTGACCAACTGGGAGGGCGGCTATCCGGATGCGTTCGCGGTACCCGACTTCTCGACGTTTCGGCCGCTGCCGTGGCGGCCCGGCGTCGGGCACGTGATCTCCGACGTCGTGGGTTACGACCGCGCGCCGTCGTTGCTCGATCCCCGCGCCGTGCTCAGGCGGGTACTGGAGCAGCTCGCCGCGCTCGGATACACGGCGAAGGTCGGCGTCGAGCTCGAGTTCTACCTGCTGAACCCGGACGGCACGACGTTCCAGGACGACATCCACGCCTACTCGCTGGAGAACGCCAACGCGCTGGACCCACTGATCTCCGACCTCTACGAGACGCTCGGCGCCTTCACCAGACTGGAGGGCATCCAGACCGAGTACGGACCCGGTCAGGTCGAGACGAACCTGGTGTACACCGACGCACTGGAAGCGGCCGACGACAGCGCCCGCCTCAAGTACGCGGCCAAGGAGGTCGCCCGCAGGCACGGGAAGATCGCCAGCTTCATGCCGAAGCCGTTCGCCGAGCACTCCGGCAGTTCCGGCCACATCCACATCTCGCTGTGGCGTGACGGCGCACCAGCCTTCGCGCCGGTCGACGGCAGTGAGAACGACGTCGCCCTGCACGCCATCGCGGGCCTGCTCGAGCACCTGCCGTCGATCACCCTGTTCGGAGCGCACTCGGTGAACGCCTACCGGCGGTTCGAGCCCGACTCGTTCGCGCCGGCGACGGTGACGTGGAGCCGCGACAATCGCAGTGCCGCAGTGCGTTCGCTGGTCGACGCCAATCCCGCGGCAACCAGGATCGAGCTGCGCACGGGCGGTTCCGACGCCAACCCGTACTGGCTGATCGCGTCCGCGCTGGCCGCGGTCATCGCGGGGCTGCGGTCGCGCCGACGGCCGGAGGGGGCCGAGGGCGGTAACCTCTACGGCTCGGGTACCCCGCTGCCCGAATCGCTTGGCGTGGCCGTCGCACTGGCCCTGCAGGACGACACGATCGCCGAGATCCTCGGCGCCGAGTCCGTTCACGACTTCGCGGCGATCGCCCGTAGCGAGTGGGACGCCTACACCCGACAGGTCAGCGACTGGGAACGCCGGCGCTACCTCACGACGTCGTGACCGGGCCCCGGTTCGGCGTGTGGGCGCCGGTCTACGGAAACCACGGCGCGAGAAACCATCCCGAGGATGCCCCGGACGCGAGTTACCGGCGCAACCGCGACCTGCTGCTGCGCGCCGAACGGGCGGGTTACGACTCGACGCTGCTGGCCCAGCACGTCATCCATCCGAGCAACGTCGACGACGACGTGCTGGAGACGTGGTCGACGCTCGCCGCGCTGGCCGAGGCGACCACCAGCATCGAGCTCATCGGCGCCGTCAAGCCACTGCTGCTGAATCCGCTGGTATTCGCCAAGATCGCCGCCAACATCGGCGACGTCGCCACGGGGCGCCTCGCGATCAACGTGGTCAGCGGTTGGTTCCTGCCCGAATTGGAGGCCCTCGGGCTCGATCCCACCAGCCACGACGACCGCTACGCCTACACGGCGCGGTGGTTGGCGGTGGTTCTCGAGCTGTGGGCGGGAAAGGAGGTCGCCATCGACGGGAGCACTGGGCAACAGGCCCTCGTCCGGCCGCTCCCGGCCCAGGCTCCCGCGGTGTACCTTGGCGGCGAGTCGGAGCCGGCTCGGGCGCTGGCCGCGCGCCACGCGGACGTCTTCTTCATCAATGGGCGACCACTGCCCGCGACTGTGGAGGTCATCGATGACCTCCGCGCCAGACCCCGCGACCGGGACCCGTTGCGGTTCGGCCTTTCCGCGTTCGTGATCGCCCGCGACACGGAGGCCGAGGCGCTCGCCGAGCTCGACTATCTGCAGTCCCTCGTCGACGCGGAGAGCAGGCCGGAGATCTCCTCGGGCACCGATCCGAACACACAGATGTACAAGGTGCTTTCGGGAAGCAGTCGGGTCGGGTCCAACGGAGGGACGTTGGCAGGCCTGGTGGGCAGCTACCAGCAGGTGACCGACCGCATCGGACGATTCCACCAGGCCGGCATCGAACTCTTCATGCTTCAGTTCCAACCGCTCGATGCCGAATTGGACAGGTTCGCCGACAAGGTGATTCCGAACTTCCGATGACCCTTCCGATGATCGAGGAGCGACAGCGTTGACTTCCGGGACCGTCGCGGCGCGCGCCGCATACTCCGAGGAACCCCTTCGGGGTTCGACCACCGAACGGTTGTCCCGACTAGCCGGCATCGCCGAGGAGTTGCGCGACGCGGACGCCGACGCCGAACGCCACCGCGATCTGCAGTACGACGCGGTGCGGCAGCTTCGCGGAGCGGGCCTGCTCGGGCTCCGCGTACCCGTTCGGTACGGAGGTCCGGGTGGCAGCGCCCGCGAGGTGCTCGCCGCCGTCGTCCAGATCGCCAGGGCCAGCTCCAACGTCGCCCAGGCGTTGCGAGCCCACTTCGGCTTCTCGGAACGCCTGCTGAGCAACCGCGCGACGGAAGCCGAACGGCAGCAGTGGTTTCCACGCGTCGAGGCCGGCGTGGTGTTCGGCAACGCCATCACCGACGCGCACGGCAAGGCGCCGTCGAGTGCCGACACCACACTGCTCGCCGACGCGGGCGGGACGTTGAGGCTCAACGGCTACAAGTTCTACTCCACGGGCACGCTGTTCGCCGACGTGATCGCCGTGTCTGCGATCGACGCCGAGGGACGCGACCTGCAAGCGATCGTGCCCACCGACCGCGCCGGTGTCGAGCTGTTCGACGACTGGGACGGTTTCGGGCAACGCCTGACGGCAAGCGGCGGAACGCGTTTCACCGACGTGGCGGTCCACCCCGTCGAAGTGACGACCGTCTCCGACGGCGCACACCTCGGACACAGCACGACGTTCCTCCAGCTGTACCTGGCCGCGGTGTCCGCGGGCATCGCGGCGGCCGTGCTCGACGACGCGGTGGACTACGTGCGCCGCCGTGCGCGGCCAGCCGCGCACTCGCTGGCGGATACCGCTGCGGCGGATCCGTTCGTTCTGGAGGCGGTGGGGGAGATCGCTGCCGACGCGGCGGCGGCCGAGGCGCTGGTGCTCAAC
>NZ_JBOGDD010000095.1:0-8626 GCF_050701675.1 Mycobacterium sp.
GCTCAAGGGCGGCGTCATCATGGACGTCGTCACACCCGAGCAGGCTCGCATCGCCGAGGGCGCCGGGGCCGTTGCGGTGATGGCGCTCGAACGCGTCCCGGCGGACATCCGCGCCCAGGGTGGCGTATCGCGGATGAGCGACCCCGACATGATCGAGGGCATCATCGCTGCGGTCACCATCCCGGTGATGGCCAAGGCGCGGATCGGTCACTTCGTCGAGGCGCAGATCCTGCAGAGCCTCGGTGTCGACTACGTCGACGAGTCCGAAGTGCTCACCCCAGCCGACTACGCCAACCACATCGACAAGTGGAAGTTCACCGTGCCGTTCGTGTGCGGCGCCACCAATCTCGGTGAGGCGCTGCGGCGGCTGACCGAGGGCGCGGCGATGATCCGCTCCAAGGGTGAGGCGGGCACCGGTGACGTGTCGAACGCGACCACGCACATGCGCGAGATCGGCGGCGAGATCCGTCGGCTCGGCTCGCTGTCGGAGGACGAATTGTTCGTCGCGGCAAAGGAACTGCAGGCCCCGTACGACCTGGTGGTCGAGGTGGCGCGGGCGGGCAAGCTGCCAGTCACGCTGTTCACCGCCGGTGGCATCGCCACGCCGGCCGACGCGGCGATGATGATGCAGCTCGGCGCCGAGGGCGTCTTCGTCGGTTCTGGCATCTTCAAGTCCGGCGATCCGGCGGCGCGTGCGGCGGCCATCGTCAAGGCCACCACCTTCTACGACGATCCCGACGTGCTGGCCAAGGTGTCGCGCGGGCTGGGGGAGGCCATGGTCGGCATCAACGTGGAGGACATCGCGCAGCCACACCGGCTCGCCGAACGCGGCTGGTAACGCTCGGGTATGTCGATCGAAGAGATCCTCGGACTGGAGCAGCTCGAGGTCAACATCTATCGCGGCGGAGTCTTCAGCCCGGAATCCGGCTTTCTGCAGCGCACGTTCGGCGGTCACGTCGCGGGTCAGTCGCTGGTGTCGGCCGTTCGCACCGTGGACCCGCGCTATCAGGTGCACTCGCTGCACGGCTACTTCCTGCGGCCGGGCGACGCCCGAGCGCCGACGGTGTATCTGGTCGAGCGGCTGCGGGACGGCGGATCCTTCGCCACCAGGCGGGTCAACGCGGTCCAGCACGGCGAGACGATCTTCTCCATGTCGGCGTCGTTTCAGACCGACCAGAGCGGGATCGAGCACCAGGACGCCATGCCGTCGGCGCCGCCACCCGACGACCTGCCCGGCTTTCGTTCCGGTGGGGCGTTCGACGACGCGGGGTTCGCCCAGTTCGCGGAGTGGGACGTCCGCATCGTGCCCCGCGACGCGGTGGCACTGTTGCCCGGCAAGGCGTCCCAACAGCAGGTGTGGTTCCGGCACACCGATCCTCTGCCCGACGACCCGGTGCTGCACATCTGCGCGCTGGCGTATCTGAGCGACCTGACGCTGCTCGGCTCTGCGCAGGTGAACCACCCCGACGAGCGCAAGCACCTGATGGTCGCGTCGCTGGACCATGCGATGTGGTTCATGCGCCCGTTCCGCGCCGACGAGTGGCTGCTGTACGACCAGTCCTCGCCGTCGGCCTGTGGCGGACGGTCGCTGACGGAGGGGAAGCTCTTCAATCAGTACGGCGAGATGGTGGCAGCGGTGGTGCAGGAGGGCTTGACCCGCTACCAACGCGACTTCACCGCAACCGCCAAATGACCGCTCGTGTGGGAGTCCTTGCGCTGCAGGGCGACACCCGAGAACACCTGGCAGCTCTGGTTGAGGCGGGCGCCGAGGCGATCACCGTGCGACGGCGTATCGAGTTGGACTCCGTCGACGCCCTGGTGATACCTGGCGGGGAGTCGACGGCGATGAGCAAGCTGCTGCGCGAATTCGAACTGCTCGAGCCGCTGCGGGCCCGGCTGGCGGACGGCATGCCCGCCTACGGATCGTGTGCGGGGATGATCCTGCTGGCGACCGAGATCGCCGACGCAGGCGTGCCAGGCAGGGAGGCGCTGCCGCTCGGGGGGATCGACATGACCGTGCGGCGCAATGCCTTCGGTCGCCAGGTCGACTCGTTCGAGGGCGACATCGCATTCGACGGACTCGACGCGCCGATGCACGCCGTGTTCATCCGGGCTCCGTGGGTCGAGCGGGTGGGGCCCGCGGTCGAGGTGCTGGCGCGTGCCGCGGGACATCCGGTCGCGGTGCGGCAGGGGCGCACGTTGGCGACCGCGTTCCACCCCGAGATGACCGGTGACCGACGCGTACACCGCCTGTTCGTCGACTCCCTCTAGCGGCTTCGGCGCGCTCGGTTGCGCTGAGCGCAACTGACCGCGCCGAAATCGCCCGGGGGTTAGAGGGTGGGGAGCAGCAGGCGCGAGGACGAGCGGACCGTGTTGAGGCTGCTGGTGCCCACGCTCGCATGCCGGAAGTTCATGATGGCAGGCACGTCGGGATTCTGATCGTCGCTGGCGACCGTCAACCTGATTCGATCTCCGACTGCGAAGCGACGGGCATTGCCCACCAACGGGATTCGATACTCGACATCATCGCCGATCGGCACGGCGGCGGCCCTGCGGCACGGGAGGACGGGCGCGCCCGGCCTGCTCGCATCCTCGTCGACCTCGCGCAGGCTGGCGCGTAACCAGCCCGCGGTGACGTCGTCGACGGTGCCATCGGGGGCCACGCGCTGCAGCGTCGCGATCCAGGCCGTATCCGCCGCGGTGCTGGCGGCGACCAGGCGTAGCTCGATGTCGCCGACCACGTCCATGGCCTCCTTGAGCGGCGGGCTGGTCCACGTCAGCAGCGCAGGCGGGTCGATGGGGCTCGGCTTGGCGCGGCCGAGGCCAGCGCCGAGCGTCAGGTACTCGCGCGCGCCGGGTTCGCCTTCGTCTTCGGCGAGCGTCCCGTCGGAGCACAGTGCGAATTCGGTGAGCGAGACCTCTGCGGGCGGCCACTGTTCGGCGGTGTGCCAGCCCGCCCCGGCACCTGGCAGCACGTAGCGGATCGGCGAGCCGTCCATGATGCCGGTGTCGTGGCCCTTGAGCCAGTGGTCGTACCAGGCCAGCGCTTCGGTGTGCAGGCTCTCCCATGGCCAGGTGAGGCCGTACTGCCCGAGCATCCCCATTCGCACGTTCGGATTGTGCGCCAAGCCCTTCCACGCGATGAACGTCGACGGCAGGTGCAGCGGGACGTTCTCCCAATCGCAGCCGAGGTAGACCGGGACGTCGATGCGGTCGAGCAGACCGGTGAGATCCCGCTCGTCCCACCACTCGTCGCGCACGGGGTGCTTGACCATGGCGTTCATCCACAGGTCGTCCCACGGGTGTGGGTCGTGGGGCAGCTTGAGCATCAGGCGAAGTCCGGTGATCGCCGCCTCGCCGTTCATGGTGCCGAACTTGCGGTGCAGCGGGGAGGCGTGAAGCACCTTGCGGGCGACCTCGAGGGGCAGGCTGCGCCAGAAGCCGTCGCTGCGGCCAGACGTCAGGCCTGCCATCGACAGGAAGGGCGTGATGAACGACGAACTGGCAAGCCCGTGGTGGGTGGCCGCCTCGTACAGATCGGCCGTCACCGCGACCGGGAAGATCGCCTTGAGGTGCGGCGGACGTTCGACGGCGGCCTCGAGCTGCGCCATGGCGAAGTAGCTGATGCCGATCATGCCGACATTGCCGTCGCACCATGGCTGGGCGGCCGCCCACTCGACGAGGTCGTACATGTCCTGCCGTTCTTGGGCGTCGAAGAACCCGAACTCCCCACCCGATCCGCAGGTGCCTCGCACGTTGGCGATGACGTGGCAATAACCGCGAGACACCCAGAAGTCAGTGTTGCCCGCCTCGACGAATCCCAAGGGGGCGCCCAGGTTCTGAATCTGGCGCGGGTACGGCGATGCGGCGATCAGCGCGGGGAATCGGCCGTCGGCGTCGGGGCGGTGCACGTCGGCAAGTAGGTCGACGCCGTCCCGCATCGCGATGGTGAGGTTGTCGTCGTGGCGGATCGAGTGGGTGGGCACGCTGAGGTTGCGGTAGGCGCGCCCCGTCGTCTGAGGGCCGTTGAGCTTGGTCGTCATGGGTCTCACGGTATGTTGAAACTAGTCTCAACGCAACGTGAATCTTTTGGTAGGGTCGTCTAGTGCCCAAGAAGACACCGCCAGGCCCTCGCGACGAGAAGGGGGTGCTGTCAGCGCGCATCCTCGCCGCCGCCCGCGACGAGTTCGCCACGCACGGCTGGGCGGGCACGACGCTTCGCGCGATCGCCAGGACGGCCGACGTCGATCCGGCGCTGATCTACCACTACTTCGGGTCCAAGGAAACGCTGCTCGACGCCGCGACCACGCCACCGCAGCGATGGCTCGAAGGTGTCGCTGCCACCTGGGCGACGCCGCATGCCGAACTCGGTGCGGCGCTGCTGCGGCTGATGTTGGGCGCTTGGGCCGACGACGAGATCGGGCCCGTCCTGCGTGCCGTGCTACTGACCGCTGCGCACGAGGAGTCCACCAGGGAGAAGCTGCGGCGCATCGTCGAGGGCAGTCTGATGGGCGTCTCTCAGCTCGGCGCCGATGCCCAGGATCGTTCGGTGCGCAGTGGGCTGATCTCCTCGCAGATGATGGGGCTGGCGATGATGCGCTACGTGTGGCGGATCGAGCCGATCGCCTCGATGAGCGACGACGAGCTCGTCGCGGCCGTCGCGCCGAATTTGCAGCACTACGTCGAGGGTGACCTCGGAGGGGACTAACGTCCACGTAGACTGGATGATCAGACTTCGCAGCGCAACGAAAGCGAGCAGTACCTGCATGAGCGGCCATTCCAAGTGGGCCACCACCAAACATCAGAAGGCCGTCAAGGACGCGCGCCGCGGTAAGGAATTCGCCCGGCTGATCAAGAACATCGAGGTCGCCGCGCGCACCGGCGGCGGCGACCCGACGGGCAACCCGACGCTGTACGACGCCATCCAGAAGGCCAAGAAGACGTCGGTCCCCAACGACAACATCGAGCGGGCCCGCAAGCGCGGCGGCGGCGAGGAGGCCGGCGGCGCCGACTGGCAGCCCATCACGTACGAGGGTTACGGCCCCAACGGTGTCGCCGTCCTGATCGAATGTCTGACCGACAACAAGAACCGCGCCGCCAGCGAGGTGCGCATCGCGATGACCCGCAATGGCGGCAACATGGCCGATCCCGGCTCGGTGTCCTACCTGTTCACCCGCAAGGGCGTCGTCACGTTGGAGAAGAACGGTCTCACCGAGGACGACGTGCTGACCGCCGTCCTCGATGCCGGCGCCGAGGACGTCGTCGACCACGGTGACAGCTTCGAGGTCATCTCCGAGCCCACCGATCTGGTCGCGGTCAGGAAGGCCCTGCAGGACGCGGGCATCGACTACGACTCGGCCGACGCCAGCTTCCAACCCTCGGTGAGCGTGCCCGTCGATCTGGACGGCGCCCGCAAGGTGCTGAAACTGGTCGACGCGCTCGAAGACAGTGACGACGTCCAGGACGTGTGGACCAACGTCGACATCTCGGACGAGGTCGCCGCCCAGCTCGACGAGGACTGACCGTTACGGCGTCATCGTGACCCGGTAGTGGCGCTGCGCGATCGCCCGGTCATCGTCCACGTCGATGGACGCCACCACGCTAACGGCCGATGTCGGACACGGCGTCCGCGATCGGCACGTCACCGGAGATCAATTCGAACGTGGCTCCGCCGGTGGTCGGGGCATCCAGCAGGGCGAGAAGGACTGCGGCTACGTCTGCCCTGGGGATGCTCCCGCGGCCGGTCGATTCGGCCACGCGCACCCGACCCGTGCCGGCCTCGTCGGTCAACTGCCCGGGGCGGACGATCGTCGAGTCGAGGGCGCTTCTCGCGCGCACCACGTCGTCGGCGGCAGCCTTCGCTTCCAGGTACGCGGCGAACACCGGGTCGCCACCCTCCTCGGCCGGTCGATGGTCCGCGCCCATGGCGGAGACCATCAGGTAGCGGTTCACGCCCGCTGCCTCGGCGGCATCGGCCAGCAGGATGGCGGCGTCACGGTCGACGGTCGCCTTTCTGTCGATCCCGCTGCCAGGGCCCGCTCCCGCCGCGAACACCACGGCGTCGGCGCCGCCGAGGTGCTCGGCCACCTCACCGACCGTTGCGCTCTCCAGGTCGACGACGATGGCGTCGGCTCCCACGGCACGCAGGTCGTCGACCTGGGCAGGGTTGCGGATCAGGCCCGCCACGGAGTCACCACGTTCGGCGAGCAGCTTCTCCAGGATGAGGGCGATCTTGCCGTGCCCACCCGCGATGACGACGCGCATCAGCGGGCCCCTGCCGTCGCGAAGACCTGGGAGTCGTCGGCGAAGGCCTTGAACTCCAACGCATTACCCGCCGGATCGAGCAGGAACACCGTCCACTGCTCACCGGTCTGCCCCTCGAAGCGCAGGTACGGCTCGATGACGAAGTCCGTGTCCCTGGCGCGTAGTCGTTCGGCGAGTCGATGGAACTCGGCGACGGACAGCAGCAGGCCGAAGTGCGGTACGGGTACGTCATGGCCGTCGACCGGATTGTGCGCCCGTGTCGATCCGCCGGGCGCCAGGTGCGTGACGAATTGATGGCCCTGCAGGTTCCAGTCCACCCACGTCTCGGCGCTGCGGCCTTCGGGCAGGCCCAGCACGGTGCCGTAGAAGTCCCGCGCGGCGTCCAGGTCGTCGACGGGAACCGCGAGGTGGAAGCGAGGAACGGGGGAGTCGAGAACGGTCACGGTATGAAGGGTCCTTCCCGTCGAGAGGTCGCAGCGGAGTCACTCGCCTCCAAGCTATCCGCCCGGACGGCTCAACCGCTCCCGTTGGACCTGACGTTCGAAC
The DNA here is from genome assembly GCF_050701675.1 of Mycobacterium sp. GTDB lineage: Bacteria > Actinomycetota > Actinomycetes > Mycobacteriales > Mycobacteriaceae > Mycobacterium. Next base: position 6,811 of record NZ_JBOGDD010000095.1, read on the forward strand.
TGACCATGTCGTCGTCGTAGTCGGAGTGTTCGTCGAACGCCCGTGCACGCTCCTCGGCCTCGGGGCTCCCCGAGAACAGCCCGGACGCCACTCTCGTCGTCCCGCCGTCATGGCCCGTGCGGGGCGGTTCGGGTTCGGCCCGTGCTCCGGCGGGCTCGATGCGCTGTGTCGGCACCACGCCCCCCTTGCGATGCACCCAGCCGACCATGCCCTCGCGCACCGTGCACCGCAGGTCGAACAAGGCGCCCGCGTTGGGGGCGCTGACCATCATCCGGACGCGGACCACGCCGCCGATGGCGTCGGTCACCTGCAGCACCCCGCGGCGTCCGTCCCACTGATCGCTCGAGGACAGCAGTCGGTCCAGTTCCGCGCGCATCTCGTCGAACGGGACGGAGTAGTCGACGTCGAACTCGACGGTGCCCATGATCTCGGTGGCATTGCGCGTCCAGTTCTCGAACGGCGTTGTCGTGAAGTACGTGCACGGCAGTACCAGTCGGCGCTCGTCGGCGAGTCGGACGACGACGTAGGTCAGGGTGATCTCCTCGATGCGGCCCCACCACTGGCCCTGCTCGAGTTCGACGACGTCGCCCACGCGGATGGCGCCGGAGAAGGCGATCTGCATGCCCGCGAAGACCGCGCCCAGCGACGTCTGCGCCGCAAGGCCCGCAACCACGGACAACACGCCCGCCGAGGCGAAGAGTGTGGTTCCGATGTCGGAGAAGGACGGGAACGTCATGAGGATCGCGGCGACACCGAGGATGACGACGACGGCGGTGGCGAGTCGGCGCAACACCGTGACCTGCGTTCGGATCCGTCTCCACAGCCGGTCGGCGTCGGAGATCTCGTCCTCGCCGCCGCCGAAGCGTGCGATCGTCCGCCGCTCTGCGACCTTCACGAGGCCGACGACCATCCAGGTCAGAGACGCGATCAGCAGGATCAGCAGGGTGTGGTCGACCCAACCGCGCCAGCCGTCCGCCACGTCGGAGGTCCGTTGCACCGCGACCGATGCGGCGAACACCATCAGCGTGGCGCGCGCCGGCGCTCGGGTCAGGGTGGCGATGTCGTTCAGCACACCGCTGCGGCGGCCGAGTCGCCTGAGCACCCAGGTCAGAACCACCCCGAGCACATATGCGGCCGCCACGGCGCCTGCACTCCAGGCCAGCGTGACGGCAAGATTGGTCGCGGACTGCAGTTCGTTGTCGCCGGGCATCGAGTGAGTTCAGCTCCCACGGATCGGGGTCGGGGGTCTCCTTCGACGGTAGCGTCGGTCGCCGCCGTCGTCACATCCCCGTCCGTCGAGGTGTGTCACGGGTGTGTCGGTGCCCGGCGCCGTCGGCGCGGCCCGTTAAGGTATCGAACAGCTGTTCGGGAAAAGGAGCCAAGGTGCGGGTGATGGGTGTCGATCCCGGGCTGACGCGTTGCGGATTGTCGGTCATCGAAAGCGGCCAGGGCCGCAAGGTGACCGCGCTCGACGTCGACGTGGTCCGGACTCCTTCGGACCAGCCGCTGCACAAGCGGTTGCTCACCATCAGCGACACCGTCGAGCACTGGCTCGACACCCATCATCCCGACGTCCTCGCCATCGAGCGGGTGTTCGCCAACCAGAACGCGAACACGGCGATGGGCACCGCGCAGGCGGGCGGGGTAATCGCCCTCGCGGCCGCCAGGCGGGACATCGACGTGCACTTCCACACCCCGAGCGAGGTCAAGGCTGCCGTCACCGGCAACGGTCGCGCCGACAAGGCTCAGGTCACCGAGATGGTCACCAGAATCCTGGCCCTGCAGGCCAAACCGACCCCGGCCGACGCTGCCGACG
>NZ_JBOGDD010000096.1:0-6426 GCF_050701675.1 Mycobacterium sp.
CGGTAGATGTGCCAGTTCTCGTCGCCGTTGTCGTCCTGGGTGTACAGCAGCCACCGTGGATCGTCGGTCCAGTGATAGCTGAGCACGCTGCGGGTCTCGTCGGCGGTGACGCACCGCGCGTCGCCGTCATCGTCGACGCTGTGTACCCAGACGTTGAGGCGGTTCCGCCACGGTGCGAGGTAGGCGATCCTGGTGCCGTCCGGCGAGATCGTGGCCGCCGCCCGGGTGGGCGACTTGAACAGGTCGTCGACGGAGATGTGTTCACTCGGGGTCATGCCTCCAGCAGACACTCGGACGCTGCGGCACAGTCAAGTCCTGCGATGAATCAGAATGGAACAGTGGCGTGGAGCACCCGTGAACTGTCCGAACTCGCAGGGACCAGCCTGAGGGCGGTACGGCACTACCACCAGGTGGGCCTGCTCGCCGAACCCGAACGTCGTTCCAACGGCTACAAGCAGTACGGCGTCGCCCACCTCGTCCGGTTGGTGCGAATCAAACGGCTCACCGATCTTGGGTTCTCACTTCCCCAAATCGCCGCCATGGGTGACACCGACGACCATCCGGAAGAGGCGCTGCGCGACCTCGACGCCGAACTCGCTGCCACCATCGAACGGCTGCAGGCGGCGCGCGTCGAGCTGGCCGTCATCTTGGAGCACTCCGCGCCGACCGACCTGCCGCCGGCCTTCGTCCCCCCGGACACCGTGGCCAAACTGTCCGACGCCGACCGCTCCCTCGTCGTCGTCCTGACCCGCGTGCTGGGGCCGCGTGGCCTGCAGGTCTACGCCGATCTTCTGACGAATGCTCCCGACGAACCCTCGGTTTCCGACTTCGACGACCTGCCGGCCGACGCCGATGAGACCACTCGGCAGGACATCGCCGAACGCATCGTCCCCTACATTCGGGCCGTGTATGCGGCGCACCCCGGTCTTCTCGAGTCTCGAACGGACGCCCCGGGAGGAGCACGCTTCGCCCAAAAGACCATCGATGACGCGGTGGCGGAGCTGTACAACAAGGCGCAACTCGACGTCCTTCGGCGCGCCCATCTGATCCTGCGCGACTCAGCCCGCTAGAGCGGGCAACGGCAGCGGCGCAAGGCGGTAGCGAGGCGGTTCGGTGCCGTGCAGGTGACGCACGAAGTAGTCCCAGGTGCGACGGAGGAAGTAATGCTGACGCCCGATCAGGGCGTGTTCGGCTCCGGGGATCAGGAGCATGTCGAAGTCCTTGTCCGCCTTGATGAGTGCATCGACCAGGCGCAGCGTCTGGTAGTGGTGCGCATTGTCGTCGAGCTCCCCGTGAATGAGCAGTAGTTTGCCCTGCAGATTGGCGGCCAGGGTCGCGTTGGAGATGGCGCGCTTCCCCTCGTCGCTGACGTCGCCGTGATAGTGCTCGGCCCACATGGCGAGATTCACTCCGTTGTCGTGATTGCCCGACACCGCGACGGCGACGCCGTACAACTCTGGGTACATCAGCAGCGCGCGGGCGGCGGCGAAGGCGCCTGCGGATTGGCCGGTGATCCCGACCCGCCCGGTATCAAGCCAGGGATACCGGTGGCCCAGTTCGCGGATCGCGGCGACGTGGTCATCGAGGGCGCCGCCATTTCCGAGGTCGCCGTAGGAGTGGTCGTGAAAGGCCTTGCTACGACCGGCACTACCGCGCCCGTCGATTGCGACGACGGCGAATCCGAGCGCGGCGTACGCCTCCGGCTCGCCGTAGTGCGGCTCGTTGAACGACGGGCCTGCCCGGTAGATCTGCGGCCCTGGGTAGATGTGCTCGATCACCGGGTAGCTCTTCTGGGGGTCGAAGCCATGCGGTCGCCACAGCAGGCCGTAGATCGGGGTCTTGCCGTCGGCGGCGGTCGCACGGAACCGCTCCGGCGGACTCCAGCCGAGAGCTTCCAGCTCTTCGGTACCGGGGGATTCGAGTTCGACGAGAACCTTTCCGTCGCCGTCCAGTACGACCGAACGCGGCGGTCGGCTCGACGTGGAGGCCCGGTCGACGAGGTAGCCGCCCTCGGGTGGACTCACGGCGTCGTGGTCGAGGCCGTCGTCGGTCAGTCGGGTGAATCCGGTGCCGTCCAGGCCGATTCGGCAGATCTGACGGATGTAGGGGTCCTGCTCGGCGAGCCCGCCTGCGGCGAACCACACCTGGCGACGTTCCTCGTCGACCCACAGCACGTTGCGGACCAGCCACTGTCCGGTGGTGACCTGCGAGACCTGTTGCCCGTCCGGCGAATACAGGTAGAGGTGTCCCCACCCGTCACGCTGCGACCACCACAGAATCTCGCCGGACTCGAGCACCTTGGTCATCGTCGGCTCGCCCAGCTGCGGGGTCGGGTCGACGCGGGTTTCGCCGGTCTCGCTGATCAGCGTGGTGACCGCGCCGGTCGTCGGGTCTAGACGGCGTAGCTCGAGCGTGCGGGCATCTCGGGACTGATGCAGGAAGTGGACGGTGTACTCCCCCGTCGCTTCGCTCACCCCGGCCTCGCCCGACCTGCCCGACTTGCCCGACTTGCCCGACCACCACGCATACACCAGGGCGGTCGGGTGTGTGATGACGGTGGGCTCGCCGTCCTGACGGACCACGGTGCGGTCGATCACGTTCAGAACGTTCCACGACATCGTCACCTGCGCCTCCTCCCCGGGCATCGGGTAACGCGTGCGGTGCTCCACCGGGCGGCCGCCGTCCTGCGGTGCGGATTCGATGAGAACCAGTTCGGGCAAGTCACGTTGGTCGAGGCGCTGCACCAGGAGGCGGGTCGAGTCCGGTGACCACGAGACCAGGAACAGCGGCGGCAGACCGAGCACCCGCATCAGCGCCCGCGCCCCCGTCGCGTCGGGCAGGCCGCCGTAGTCGAACTGCGGCTCGGCGTCGTCGGTGAGCGCGAATTCCTGCTCGCCGTCGCGTGAATGGACCCAAATGTTGCCGTCCCGCCGAAACGCCACCCACGACTTGTCCGGCGAGATCACCTCACCGGGCACGACCCGCTCGCTATCGTCTACCCGGACGCACGTGCCTGCGTCGTCTGACCACTCCCACCGCGACTCGAACGCGGTGAACCGCACCGCGTCGTCGATCTCGACCGCAGTGACCGGTAGATCGTCCGCGGTTGCTGCATGGCCGGAGGCTACGGACAGTGCGGCGGCCAACCGGCCGTGATCGAACGCGTCGCGGCGGCTACCGTCAGCGGGATCCACGATCACGAAGCGCGTCCCGACCTGGTACCAGAAGCGTTGGCCGTCGGAGAGCCAGTTCGGTTGCACCGAACTGCCGGGCACCCGCCGTGCCCGGTACGGGGCGAGCATCTGCTCGGCACGCGCATAGTCGGCATCGGTCACGTGGGTTCTGTCGTCTGGCGTCACGCTTCGAATGGAACACCCGGACGTAGGGTCATAGTCAACTCCGCGATAGCACGAGCAATGATCGGAACCTGTCAGCGCGCTCGCCACGAGATCAGCAAGCTCGGTCGACGGCCGTGTTGGCGGTTCACTGATCCAGCTCTCGTCGGTAGGCGAGAATACCTGAGAAGCAAAGAGGTTCGCGATGGAGCGTGATGCTGCCACGACTGGCAAGAAGGTGATGCAGCTGCTGCAGGCGGGTCGATTCGCCGAAGTGTGCGAGCTGCTCGTCCCGGCGCTACGCGACCTGGTCTCGGCAGACGCATTGCGGGGCCCCTGGCAGGGATTGATCGCGGCGCAGGGGCCGATCGCTCTGGTCGGTACGCCATCGAGTGAGTCCACCGGCCCGAACACGACAATCGTGAAGATTCCCGTGACGTGTGAACGCGGCGCATTCGCCGTGGTCATGGCGATCGACAACGCGGGCAGTCTGGGCAGTCTGCAGTTCGCGCCGCCGGAGGCGGCCGAGCCGGTGCAACCCTGGCAACCGCCGCCCTACGTGGATCCGGCCAGCTTCACCGACGACGAAGTCACGGTCGACTGCGAGGCGTTGGCGACGCCGGGCACGCTGAGCCTGCCGAAGTCGCCGCGACCACTGCCGGCCGTCGTCCTGCTCGCTGGCTCCGGACCGGCTGACCGGGACGCGACCATGGGGCGCAACAAGATCTTCAAGGACATCGCGTGGGGCCTGGCAAGCCGGGGAATCGCGGTGCTGCGCTTCGACAAGGTCACCTACACCCACCGTGACACGCTGGCCACCGTCACCGATTTCACCGTGATCGACGAGTACGTGCGGCCCGCGGTCGCGGCGGTTCGGCTCCTGCGCGAACATCCATTGGTCGATGCCACGCGAGTGTTCGTGCTCGGTCACAGCCAGGGTGGCACCGTGGCCCCGCGTATCGCTGCCGCGGAACCGACCGTCGCCGGGCTGATCGTGCTGGCTGGCTCCACACAGTCGCTGCACCACACACTCGCACGCCAGTTTCGTTACCTCGCGGCCCTTCGCGAGCCCGAGGCGGACGTCACCGCAGATCCGGCCATCCAATCGATCACCAGGCAAGCAGCGCTGATCGACAGCCCCGCCTTCTCCCCGTCCACACCAGCCCACCTGTTACCACTCGGCATCCCCGCCCCTTACTGGTTGGATTTACGCGGCTACGACCCGGTGGCGGTGGCCGCGAAACTGGACAAGCCGATGCTCATCGTCCAAGGCGGCCGGGACTACCAGGTCACCGTCGCCGACGATCTCGTCCGCTGGCAGACCGGCCTGGCCCAACACCCCGGCGTCACCATCCGCATCTACGACGCGGACAACCACCTGTTCTTCTCCGGCTCCGGACCGTCCACACCCGCCGAATACGAACCAGCACAACACGTCGATGAGGCCGTCGTCACCGACATCGCCCACTGGCTTACCAACCACGGCGGACATGACCCGCGGCCCCCGACAGCGCCGACCAGCAGTTGATACCCCTTCAACGACTCGACTTCGCCGAAAACCTGACGATCCACGGGTTTTGACAATTGCTCCGACGGCACCCCCTGAATGCAGGGGGTGAATGCGTGAGCTGGACATGCCAATTGCCGTGTCGCCGAGCCCCTGTTCTACGCTCGAATGACGTGATGAGCACGTCCCACGTCGATGCGATACCGCCCCACCCATCGGTGGACGGGACGATCTTCATGCCCGCGCTGGCCCCTGGGTCAGACGGTGACGACGACCTTTCCGACCTGCTGGCCGTTCTCGAGGTAGTGGTGCGCGGCGACGATGTCGTCGAGTGTGAACACCTTGGCGATGGGGGGATTCAGCACGCCGTTGCGCAGGCCCGCGGTGAGGAATGCCGAGATACGTTGCACCACAGTGCTGTCCAGGGTGTGCTCGAAGCTCATGTAGCCGAAGATGGTCAGGGGCCAGTTCATCGGGAACGGCGCGGGCCGGGCGTCCATCCAGCCCACGGTGACCAGGGTGCCGCCGAATTTGGCTGACTTGGCCAGATCGCTCAGTCCGGGGCCCATGACGGAGTCGAGGATGACGTCCGCACCAGTTCCATTGGTGTGCTGGTGGGCGGCTTCGATCACGTCGTCCTGGTCGGTGGCGATGACCGCGGCTGCACCGGATGCCAGCAGATCGTTCTTCTTGGCGGTGTGCCGGGTGACCGCGATGGGGATGGCACCGATCTGGTTGGCGATCTGAATCGCGGCCAGACCGACGGCGCCGGAGGCTGCAGTGATCAGGACGTGATCGCCGGGTCGCGTCTTGGCTTTCTCGATGAGAGCGCCATAGGCGGTGGAATAGGCCACCCACAGCGCCGCGGCGCGGGTGGGGTCCAACCCGCGCGGCCGGGTGACGACCGCACTGGCCGGCACCGTGGTGTATTCGGCGTAGGTGCCGTTGACGTCCATTTCGGGCACCGCGGTGATGATGACCGCGTCACCGATTCCGAACCCGTCGACACCGGAGCCCACGGCGTCGATGGTGCCGGTCCCCTCACAGCCCAGGCGGGCGTGCGGCAATCGGACGGGCCCGGGGTAGGCGCCGCTGCGCATCAACTGGTCGAGTTGGTTGACGCCGACCGCCTCGATCTTGACTCGCACCTCTCCGGCGGCAGGCTCGGTGACGGGTTCATCGACGACGTGCAGGACTTCGGGTCCGCCGGTCTGGTCGAATACAACGATTCGTGGCATGGGGATGACTCCTTCTACTCGGTCGGTTGTGCTGTGGGTCAAGGTGATTGGATCGGTGGGTCGTCCCGACGCTCGTCAACCGCGCGCAGCCCCAGTAGTCGCTCGGCGTTCAGATGCGCGAACTTCGCCTTGTCCTGCGGGCTGAGCGGCGCGGCGTCCACGAACTCCCGCGCCCCGCCATTCCCGCCGAATTGGGCGCCGTAGGGGTCGTCCTGGCCGAACATCACGCGATCCGGGCCGAGTACCTCAAGCGCCTGGGTCAGCATGCGGTTACTGAAGATGCCGCCCGCGGTGACGTTGAGGTTGGCCGTGACGTAGTCGAGGATGCGGCGTTCGAGGTGTGGAG
>NZ_JBOGDD010000097.1:0-2775 GCF_050701675.1 Mycobacterium sp.
AAGGAGTACTGACATGCGCACACAGGCCGCCGTGATCTATGGCCTCCACACCAAGTTCGAGGTCAAGGAGGTCGAACTCGACGAACCTGGTCCCAACGAGGTGCTGGTACACCTCGCGGCCTCCGGCATCTGTCATTCCGACATGCACAACGTCACCGGCGACCAAATCGCAGCCCTGCCAATGATCTTTGGGCACGAAGGAGCCGGCGTCGTCGAGACGGTCGGCGCCAACGTCACCCACGTGCAGCCGGGCGATCACGTCGTGATGTCCTACCTGCCGTCGTGCGGAACGTGCCGGTGGTGCACCAACGGGCAGACCAACCTGTGCGACCTGGGTGCCTACACCGTGCTGGGGCCCCAGATCGACGGCACCTATCGCTTCCGCGACGACGACGGCACCGAACTCGGGCAGTTCTGCCTGGTCTCCACGTTCAGCGAATGGACCGTGGTACCAGGTCAATCGGTGGTCAAGGTGGAGCCGCACTACCGCCTCGAACGCGCCTGCCTGGTCGCCTGCGGCGTCACCACGGGCGTCGGCACCGCGATCTACCGCGGCGGAGTGAAGCCCGGTGACGACGTCATGGTCTTCGGGGTTGGCGGCATCGGCATGAACATCGTCCAGGGTGCCAAGCTCGCGGGCGCGAAGCGCATCATCGCCTGCGACATCAACGACTGGAAGCTGGAGCAGGCCAAGATCTTCGGCGCCACCCATACCGTCAACCCCAACACCACCGACCCCGTCGAGTTCGCCAACGAGCTCACCTGGGGTGTCGGCGTGGATCGGTCCTTCGAGGCGATCGCGACACCGGAGACCATCGGGCAGGCCGTCAAGGCGGTCCGCAAGGGCGGCCAGGCCACCATCGTGGGTCTCACTCGCCACGACCAGCCCGATATTCCCATCAACCCCTCGGAGTTCGTGCTCTGGCAGAAGACGCTGACCGGCTCGCTCAACGGCGGCTGCAATCCGCGCAACGACATTCCGGCCATGCTGCGGCTCTGGGACACCGGCCAGCTCAACCTCGACGATCTCGTCACCAAGGAATATCGCCTCGAGCAGATCAACGACGCCTACGACGATCTGCTGTCGGGCAAGAACCTTCGCGGAGTGATCCGCTACGAGTGGGCTGACAACGGGGTGGACACCCCATGAGCATCCAACACCTCGACGGCGACGCCCAGGACTTCCTTGGCGTGGTCAACGACTTCTGTCGAACCCGGGTCGCGGCACGCGCTCAGGAGATCGACCTGTCCGGCGAGTTCTTTCCCGATCTGCTCGCCGAAGCCGCCGCCCTCGGACTGCAGGGACTGATCTTCTCCGAGGACGGCAAGATCGACCCGGCGAGGTTCGCTCTGGCCCACGAGACCACGGAGCTCATCGCCTCGTACTCCGGGTCGGTGGCGCTGGGCATCTCCATCGCACGGCTGCACGGCTATCTCCTGGCGGCCTACGCTCCCAGTGAGATCCGCGACCGCTGGCTACCCGGCTTGATGAACGGCTCCATCCGCGGCGCCTTCGCGCTCAGCGAACCGCACTCCGGCACCGACATTCGCGCGGGCCGGACCGTGGCCACTACCGTTGACGTCGACACCGTCAGCATCTCCGGGGAGAAGGCCTGGATCACACAGTCCCCCGCGGCACACTTCGTCATCGTGCTGGCCAAATTGGAATCTGCCGACCGGGATGCGCCCACCGCGGCCTTCGTCGTCCCACTGGACACCGAGGGCGTCACGGTGGGCAACGACGAACCGATGTCCGGGTTCCGGGGCATGCCGATGGCCAACGTGCACTTCGACGGCGCCCGGGTGCCCTCGTCGTGGCGGCTGGACGTCGACGGGTTCCGCGGCATGCTCGAAGGCCTCAACCTGGCCCGCCTCGACGCGGGTTGCTACGGCGTGGGATTCATGCGCGCCGCGTTGCGGGAGACCAGTGCCTACGTCCGCGAGCGCGAGGCCTTCGGACGCACGCTGGCCGACCTGCAGATCGTGCAGGAGAAGCTCGGCCACATGCACGCCGACTACCTCGCGGCCCGCGGCCTACTGCGCGAGGGCGTGGAAAGCTTCGCGACGGGTGGCGGCGGTGACGCGCATTTGATCTCGGCGGCCAAGATGTTCGCCACCGACGCCGCGATGCGTCACACCACCGAGGCCGTCCAGCTCCACGGCGGCTACGGGGTGCACCTGCACTACCCGGTACAGCGGCTCATGCGCGACGCGAAGATCACCCAGATCATCGACGGCACCAGCGAAATCCACGCCCTGATGCTGGGCCGGGCGGCAGCACGCGCCGACTGGTCCCTGATCGACATCCACGCTTGACCGACAACCAATCCAAAGGAGGCGACGTGACCACCATGTCCGCATCAAAGGGCACACTCACCGACTCGTTCGAACCGGGCACCATCTTCCTCAACGGGGAGTTCATCGCCTCTGACGGCGCACCGCTGCCGGTGACCGACAAGGCCAGCGGGGAGGTCATCGGCACTACCGCATCCGCCACCAGCGCCGAAGTCGACAGGGCCGTCGCCGGAGCCGTTGCCGCCCAACGTGACTGGTACGCCACCCCAGCCACCGAACGCGCCGCCATCCTACGCCGCGCCGGTGCGCTGCTGGACGCGGCGACGGACCGATTCCGCGACGTCCTCGTCCGGGAAGGCGGTGCCACCGGACCCAAGGCCCTCGGCGAGATCGGCGCCAGCGTCATCGAGTTCTATCAAGCCGCCGAACTGGCCACCACCCCCCTTGGCGAAGTGATCCCCTCCGGGCAGCGCGGCCGCG
>NZ_JBOGDD010000098.1:0-5660 GCF_050701675.1 Mycobacterium sp.
GCCCAAGCCCGTGCAATCGCACATCCCCATTCTGGTCGGCGCGGCGGGCACCGAGAAGAACTTCAAGTGGATCGCCCGCAGCGCCGACGGCTGGATCACCACGCCGCGCGACTTCGACATCGACACCCCCGTGAAGCTGCTGCAGGACACCTGGGCCGCCGCAGGGCGTGACGGCGCGCCGCAGATCGTGGCGCTCGACTTCAAGCCCGACCCCGACAAGCTCGCCCGCTGGGCCGAGCTCGGCGTTACCGAGGTGCTGTTCGGCTTGCCGGACAAGTCCGAGGCCGAGGTCGGCGGTTACGTGGAGAGGCTCGCGGGCAAGCTCGCCGCGCTGGTCTGATCCCGGGTTCTCGCGCGAACGTGACCCCGCGTCCTCGCACGTCCTCGCGCGAACGTGACCCCGCGTCCTCGCACGTCCTCGCGCGAACGTGACCCCGCGTCCTCGCGCGAACGTGCGTGTCTGTGCGCGACACGCCGTTGCCAAGCGGCAGGACGCGCACGCTCGCCGCGCTGGTCCGACCGCCCGAATTGGTGTATCGCACCCGGGTTCGGCTGCCTTAACGTTGAGGCGTGACACCACCCCTGGAAGTCGACGTTCCGGCGCTGGAGGCCGTCGCCCGCCAACTCGCCGGGCTCAGTGACCAGTTGACCAGCGGTGGCATCACCCACGAGTGGGAGCCGCCCGTCGCACAGCCGACGGGCCCGGCGGCGGCAGGCGTCACCGCGGCGGCCAACCACGTCGTCGGCGAGGCTGCGGCGAACCTACTGTTGTTCGCCGACGACATCGCCAGGGCGGCGCGCTACTACGCCGCGAGGGACTCCGAGGAGGCGCAGAAGATCGACACGACCATGCAGCCTCCGCGATAGCGATGGTCGAGACACCCCCCCGATCGCGCATCGAAGGTTGGTCCAGCGGGCACCTCCAACAGGCCGCCTTGGGCTGGCAGCGCCAGGCCGATCTCACCGAACGGCTCTACGGGCAGGCCCAGCACGCCGTCGACTCCGCGCCCTGGATCGGTGCGGCGGCGGATCGGGCCAGCGCCAAGCTGTTCGAGAACCTCGTCAAGATCCGTGGCGCCCTCGACCTGCTGAAGACGGCCGAGAAGATCGCCACCGCCGGGGCGGAGGCGATCGACGCCGCCAAGCGCACCGCCGTCGCCGCGATCCAGGACGCCGTCGGCCAGTTCTTCGCGGTCGCCGAGGACCTCAGCGTGACGGACCGGATGCCGTGGTACTTCAGTGCGGCCCTCGCCCTGGTGCGCAAGGTCGCCGCCGCGCACTTTCAGGCCGACATCCGCGCCAAGGCCATGATGCTGGCCCTCACCGACGAGAACGTCGCCAAACAGCTCGACGCCGTCGCGGCCAGCATGCAGGGCTTCGATCTCGAGGGTGGCAAGGGCGGCAGTCCCGGGTCCACCGACCCTCGGATCGTCGGAGGTCCTGGACCACTCACGCGCGATGGCACTCAGGGAGACTTGAACGTCACGATTCCCGGCTCCGGAATCGAGATCAGCGGCGACGGCCGAAGCGGCTACCCGACGTTGAACGGCGAGCGGAATCCGTTGGAGGTACCCGATGGCACGCGGCCGTTGCCGACCGGCACCATCGTCGGACCCGACGGCAAGCAGTACGCGCTGTACAGCGAAGTTCCGTACAACAATCCCGATGACACCGCGAATCCCGAGTACGCCACCGCCGATACCACCGTGGTCGACATGAACGATCCGTCGAAGAGCATCGGCATCCTGCCCGGCATCTCTCAGGCGAGTGGTGTGTACGACCCGAAGACGAATCGGATGGTCGTCGTCGGAAACACCGGGCCCCACCCCGGCGACCGGACGAGAGTGCTTTACATGTCCGACCCCATCGACCCCAACAACCCGAACGGCTGGATGCAGACACTCAAGCCGCAGGGGGAAATCCAGGGGCTGCCCGGCGATCGCGAGAACCAACTGGTGGCACTCAAGGGTGGCGGCTTCATGCTCGTCGGCTCGGACAACTTCGATCCCCGGGTCCCGGGGGACCAACCGATGGGCGCGATCACCGCCTCCACTCCGGAAGGCCTGTTGACCGCGCAGGCAGCTCCGCTGTTCCCACCCGGCCAGGGCACATGGCCAGGCGGCGCCGCCCCTTACGGACCCACTGTGGTTGACACCGTGTACGACCCGGTGACGGGTAAGGAGACCGTCCAGCTGCGAGTGAGCACCTGGGAGGATCCACCCGACTGGAACCACCAGGGCGACAAGCCGTACAACCCATACACCTACCGGACCGAAGTCACCGTCCAGCACTAACGTGAGAGAGTCTCGAAATGACCAGCTCCAAACGTCGGCTGACGATGCAGGTACTCGCAGTCTTGGCTTCGGCCACGATGCTGACTGGTGTCCCCAGTGCGCCTCAGGCGCGCGCTCAGCCCCCTGGATTCCCCGACCTCAACGCGTTCACGGAAACGCCTGCCAGCCAGGACTTCTCGCGTCCCGACCGGTCCGCCAACGGCTACGCGTACTTCCGCACACCGGACGGACTGAGCTGCATGGTCGGCAGCCTCGTCCGCTGCAGTGGCCCATTGCCTGGCTTGGCAGGAGCCGAGTACGGCGACTGCGCTCTCGTCCTGCAGTCATACGAAGCCGCACGACGTTCGGAACCCTTCAGATTCGAGAAGTCGACCGATGGTTGCCCACCGCCGACCGACGAGCTGCTCGCCGTCGGCCAAAAGGCAACGTTCGTATCCAACGACACAACCATTTGCGCAGTGGGTGCGGGCCAGCTCACCGCGTGCATTAGGAACGATCACGGGTTCGTGCTGCAACCGTCGGGCAGCTGGGTCTTCTGATGTGGCCAGCTCGATGGTTGGTCATCGTGGTGCTGGTGCTCGCAGCATGCTCACCCCCACCCAAGTCGACGGAGCCGCCGTCTGGATTCCCCGACCTGAACACCTTCGCCGCCGTCGACCCCGAGGACTACCACGTTTCAGGCACATCGTTCGTGAGCCCAGATCAGATCGATTGTGTACTCGATTTCGGACCGCACGCGGTGACGGCATGCAATGGGGTCATTCCGGGCGTTCCGACTTCGGTTCCGGGAAGCGGTTGCGTCTCAGTACGCAAAGCTGACCCCGTCAATGCCGATGCACCGTACGTCTTTCAACGGTCTGGCCGCGAGTGTGCGTCGTCTCGGGCGAGACCCATCGGCGCCGGCAAAAAGCTATCCGGGAAGAACGGTACGTGTGCCGTCGGTGACGGCGGGTTGGTCGCATGCATCGACGCCGACAACAAACACGGGTTCGTGCCGCAACCGTCGGGCAGTTGGGTCTTCTGATGTGGCAGGCACGATGGCTGACCGTTCTAACGCTCGGGCTCGCCGCGTGTTCGTCGGCTCCTGGGCCGGCCGAGCCGCCGCCGAACTTCCCCGACCTCAGCGCGTTCACCGCCATCGATCCCCACGATCCCAAACTGACTTACACGTCGTTCGTCACTCCCAATCAGATCAGCTGCGTGCTCGACCATGGGACTGAGAAGTCCATCGTCTGCAGTGGGGATATCGAGGGCTTGCCCGCCTCAGTCACGGGAAGTGGTTGTCCCGCAGTACGAAAGGCCGGCGACGCGCCATACGCGTTCGAGCGGTCGGCAACCGCATGCGCCCCCGCCCGCACGATGCCCCTCGCTGCGGGCAGGAAATTCGTCGGGAAGAACGGTACGTGTGCCGTCGGTGACGGCGGGTTGGTCGCTTGCATCGACGCCGACAACAAGCACGGGTTCGTACTGCAACCGTCGGGCAGCTGGGTCTTCTGATGCGAACTGGCGCTCTCCAGGACGGTTTTGGTCAGCAACTTGGGCCAGCCGGACCAGTCGACCGCAGCCTGCTGCTCGACGGACCGCTCGGCCTTCTTCTTGATCACATCATCCAGTGCCGTCATCACGGCGACCTTTCCCGCCGAGCATCGCTCAGGGTGTCAGGCAGGAAGCACCGTTGAATTCACAGTCCCAGGTTCCTGGCGAGGTGAATCCCTGTATTCGCCAGTTCGTCATCGAACATCGCACCGGTGTCTAGTCGGTGCGGTCTTTGCCGGGGTGAGACGGAGGTCCACTCGACCGTCGTCAACACAGTGGGTGGGTTGGCGGCGGGGCGTCGGCTGCTCTCGGGACAGTCCCGCGGTCGTGGGCGACCCGTGCGGCGCCGATGGCGGCGAAGATGCCGGCGCGCAGCGTCGCCCCAAGGGCCGTGCTGCGCGGGACCTTGCCCCGCACCAGGTCGCCGATTCCCGCTACGGTGTCGGAGATGTCGCAGAGAAGGGCGAGCTGCTGCCAGCGACGGCGACCGTCGCCCGTGGTCGACAGATAGCCGAGGCCTAGGGCCATGGCTCGGATCCCGCACACGCGGACGACGTAGTCGAGTTCCGGGGTCCGCTCCCCGGCTGCACCAAAGAACCGTGCTGTGCCGCTCGGGGTGACGCGGCTCGCCGCGCCACCCGCGAAGCGGCCGACGGCCATCGCGAGCAGGCCGATCTCGACGGCCCTGTCCAGGCCCGTCTGGATCGCGGCGCGCGCCTCACTCGTACCCGGACCCGCGGCCGGGCGGTCGGTGGACGGGGTCGTGGCGTCGGTCATGGCTGCTCCCGCGGTGCGAAGCTGCCACGACGGCGACGGCGGGCAGGCCGCGTACTCTCCGAATGGTCCGACGGGAATTGACGGACGAACGTGAGATCGAATGTCGGACGGCCGGTTACCACGATTCGATCAGCGCGGCATCATGCGCGCGCCGCTGCCATTCCTCGGTGAGACGACCGAGTCGGGCAGGGGCGGCCACGCTGCGAAGGCCTGCGATCTTGTCGCCATGGATCTCCAGGATCGCGACCCCTACGACCCGGTCCTCGAGCGTGACGAGCATGGCTGGGCAGCCGTTGACCACGGCGGCATGGATCGAGGGAGAACCGCCCGCCAGTTTCCGCTTCGCCGCAGACGGTTTGAATCCGGCACGCACCACGGCGGCGATCCGCTCCGAGCCCGAGTACCGGATCAGCTTGTCGGCCCGCCCGCCGGCACCGTCGGAGATGGCGGTCGCGTCGTCGGTCAGCAGCGCCACCAGTCGTTCGGTCCGGCCCGAGGAGGCGGCATCGACGAACGCCTCGACGATTCGGCGCGCGGCGGCATGGTCGACGTCAGTGCCGTTGCCAGCGGCGGCAATTCGACGCCGGGCTCGGTGGGCGTGTTGCTGACTCCCGACCTCGGTGACGCCGAGAATCTCGGCTATCTCGGCATGGCTGTACGCAAAGGCCTCGCGCAGCACGTAAACGGCCCGTTCGACCGGCGACAGATGCTCCATGAGCGTCAGCACCGCCAAGGTCACCGATTCGCGCTGCTCGACGGTGTCCGCCGGGCCCAGCATCGGGTCACCGTCGAGGAGCGGTTCGGGCATCCAGGTGCCGACCGTGCGTTCGCGCCGCACCTTGGCCGAGCGGAGCCGGTCGAGCGCCAGGTTGGTGACGATCTTGGTCAGCCACGCCTCTGGCACCTCGACGTACTCCCGGTCGGCGGCCTGCCACCGCAGGAATGCGTCCTGCACCGTGTCCTCGGCGTCGGCGGCCGAACCGAGCAGACGGTAGGCGAGCGAGGCCAGCCGGTTCCGGCTGGCCGCGAAACGCGCCACCGCGACAGTGTCGA